>JAFNUH010000209.1 GCA_017384185.1 Alistipes sp. | reverse complement strand
TGATAAAGATTGCCGACCGCCTACACAATATGCGCACGTTGGGTGCTATGCCCCAAAACAAGCAGATTAAGATTACGGGCGAGACAATATACCTCTTCGCTCCTTTGGCATATCGCCTTGGTCTGCACGCCATTAAGACCGAGCTGGAGGATCTCTGTATGAAGTATAGATTCCCCAAGGAGTACGAGGAGATCACACGCCAGATTAACGAAACTTCAGCTGCACGTGAGGAGTATATCCGTAAGTTCAACGCCCCGATTATTGAGGCTCTGGATCGCAACGGTATCAAATATGAGATTTCGGGTCGCATCAAGAGCGCTTACTCGATATGGACGAAGATGGTGCGCAAGCAGATTCCATTCTCGGAGATTTATGACCTCTTCGCCATCCGCATCGTATTCCAACCGTTGGACTTCCCATCAGAGAAGACACAGTGCTGGCAGGTATATTCATCTATTACCGATATCTACACTCCCAAACCCGACCGTCTGCGTGACTGGATTAGCATCCCCAAGGCAAACGGATATGAGGCTCTGCACTCAACGGTGATGGGTCCCGACGGTATTTGGGTAGAGGTGCAGATTCGCACACAGCGTATGGAGGATATTGCCGAGCGAGGATTTGCCGCACACTGGAAGTACAAGAAGGCGACAATCTCGCACGACGAGGACGAGTTTGACAAATGGTTGAAGATGATTCGCACCGCATTGGAGAGTCCTACACAGAATGCTGTTGAGTTCTTGGATAACTTTAAGTTATCGCTATATACATCTGAAATTGTGGTATTTACACCAAAGGGCGAGGAGCGCCATTTGCCATACGGAGCAACAGCTCTTGATATGGCATACGACATCCACACAAAGATTGGTAACACTGCCATAGGTGCAAAAATTAACCACAAAATTATGCCCCTCACAACCGCTCTTACAAGCGGTGACCAGGTGGAGATTATCACCGCCGACTCGGCTAAACCCAAGGCAGAGTGGCTGGATTATGTACTGACAAGTAAAGCAAAGCAGTCGGTAAAGAACTTCCTCAAGCGAGAGCAGGAGCACAACCAGGAGCGTGGTATGGAGATGCTTAACGAGCGTCTTGCGAAGCTAAATATCAAGCCCAACAACCGTGTTATACGCAAGCTGATGGAGGCGTACGAGAGCCGCAACAAGGAGGAGCTCTACACCAAGGTTGGTGCAGGCATTGTGTCGCTCGACAACTTAGAGAAGGTTATAAAGACCAACTCAAACTTCAAAATTTTAAAGTTCTGGACACTCTTCATCAAAGATGACGATAAGGATGATGAGGAGATAGATATTCACGACAACAAACATCATAAAAACACAGAGCATCAGGAGCTTGTCGTAGCCGAATGTTGTCATCCATTGCCCGGAGACAGCGTTGTAGGCTTCAAAGACCCCATTACGCACCAAATTATCGTACACAAGGCGACGTGTGACGAACTTAACCGTCTCGCATCGCAGCACGGTGATTGCATCGTAAAGGAGGAGATTAAGTGGGAGCAGCACAAGACTCAGTCATCGCTGGCGACTATCGAGATTGTCGGAATTGACCGTATGGGACTGTTGGTTGATTTGGCAAATGTGGTAACAAACGACTTCAGCATCAATATGCGCCAGGTCAACATCCAGTCACACGACGGCATTTACGAGGGCACATTAAGCCTCTACGTGCGTGATGCTGATAGCCTTAATGCTCTATTGGATCGTCTGCGCCGCATAAAGGGTATGGACAGCGTGAAACGTGTATCAAATCCAAGTTAGAATGGATAATTTTTGGATATTCATAGTAATTATAGGTGCAGTAATATCTCTCGCTCAGAAAAGCCCTAAAAAGGCTTCTTCGAGCGATGACACACCCACAGCCGACCCACAACAGGAGTTGGAGAGACAGATACGGGAGTTATTAGGCGAGAAGCCCGCAAGCAAACCCGTCCCCGCAGAGCAGAAGAGGGTAGAGGTGCCGACTCCAATACCTACGCCCGTAATTATCAAAAATAATAGGGTAGATAACACCACAACCTCTACCCACACCCAACAACAGAGCAAAATTAAAGCTGCAGCGACAGCAAAAGCTGCAACGCACACAAATAAGGCAACAAACAAATCAACAACCGACGATGAGCCTAATGAGATAATAGGGCAAATCGTTGACGACTTCACAATGGAGAAGGCTGTAATATATGCCGAGATATTAAAACCCAAATACGAAGAGTATTAAACCCCGACACACAACGGGGCGCCAAATATCTTAACACAAAACCACGCACCCCGAAACACAACGGGCAATAAATGCCAAAACACAAAGAACACAAAACCCCGAAATACGACGGGTGCAACCCCCAAAACACAAAAAAAACATAAAACCCCGAAATATATGGCAACTATTTTTTCAAAGATTGTAGCAGGAGAGATTCCGAGCTATAAGGTGGCAGAGGATGAGAACTACTATGCGTTCCTCGACATCAATCCCCTTGCAAAAGGACACACACTTGTGATACCTAAGGTGGAGGTAGATTACCTCTTTGACCTCGACGATTCAACGCTTGCAGGTCTTACAGTTTTCGCCAAAAGGGTAGCGCACAAAATCAAGGAGCAAACAGGTTGTGTAAAGGTCGCAATGGTAGTTTTAGGACTCGAAGTTCCCCACGCACATATACATCTTATTCCGATGAATAGCGAAAAAGATGTTGATTTTAGCGCCAAAAAATTAAAATTAACTCCAGAAGAGTTTGCAGAAATAGCAGCAAAGTTAGCGCTATAATAGCATTGTTGACAACTTTATAATCAACTGAAATAGAATAGGGTAGCCGAACAAGGCTACCTTTTTTCATATAAGTATTTAACATAATACTCTCATCGGAAAATTTATCTACAAAATCATATTATATAAGGATAATTATATTGACAAAATGCAAATAATTACAATATATTTTACACTTGTAATTACAATTGTAAAATATAAAACACAATAGCATTACATCTGTATTTACTTTTGTAATCTTTATTTTATCATCAGGAATGTTATTATTTACATCTATACATCATAGCAATCCAGTGGTAATCACTTAATTTGTTAGCCTATTTAAGTAGTTAAATACTTAAACTACCACATTTATAACACATAATATCAGTATTTTACATTATTTATATACAAATATACACCATCTAAACACATATA
>JAFNUH010000208.1 GCA_017384185.1 Alistipes sp. | reverse complement strand
TTTCATAACTTTTTGCCATACTCTTTTGAAGTTTGAATTATTATTTTTTGTCTTGTTATTTCATTTCATAGTCCACCAATATCGGTAGGTGATCCGATGGGTAGTGGAAGTTAGTTTTCTCGTCACGAACGGGGTCTTTGGTCCAGGCATCGTTGACAACGTATGCGTCAATGATTCGTTCGTAGAGCGGAGCTGTGCAATAGATAAAGTCGATGCGTGACTTTCCTGCGGTTGTTGATTGGAACTCTCCAGGGAAACGCTCGGCTATAATATCTATATAAGGTGTATTCTCTTTGATGTAATCGTGCACCAAGAAGCGAGTGTCATCCTCTGTCCACTTGTAGAAGTGGTTATCCACACGGCTACGAGAGTTAAAGTCGCCTGCCATAAGCCAATACTCATCCTTGGCATTTGCAGCCTTTTCGATGGTATTCTTGCAGATGTACTCCATCTCCTTTAAACGATACTTGTCACCGCCATTCTCAGCCTTGCTTGCCTCCTTGTCTTCGGCACGGTAAGCATACTGTTGTGGCCAGGTGTGTAGCGTTACGATATTCAACTTCTTGCCGTTGAACTCTACACGGAAGTGTCCGGCACCGTGTGTTACGACTCTGTCGGGCTCCTCACCTATAATCTGGTTTACAATTTCGATGGGAAATTTTGATGTAATCACCTGCGGATAGTTATCTCGGTGACCACCCTTCTCCCAATATGTGTGACCAAATTTTGCGGCCAAAGCACCCCAGTTATCGACAAGGTAACGCTCCTCGGGTGCGCAATACTCGTTGGTACTACCCTTGTATATTGTCTGTGCCTCGCACCATATACATATATCGGGGTCGTACTCCTGCACCCAAGCTGCGAAGTTGTTGTAGCCATTGGTTTGGTCTGCCCACATTCCGTTCTGGAAATTCCAATAGAGCACACGCAGTGTGGTATCCTCCTCACTCTTATTGCACCCTACCGCTACGACAATCGCAAGGATTGCCGCAGCGATGGTGCGAAGTATTCTTGGAGCTTTCATACTCAATTACTCTCCTTTGAAATAGTTTACAGCGTTAGCAAAGATACCCTGAGCCTTGTTGCCGTGGATATTCTTGAAGAGGTTCTCCTCGAAGCGCTCGGTGTGACCCATCTTACCAAGGATCTGACCGTTTGCGCTGATGATACCCTCGATGCCGTAGCTTGAACCGTTGGGGTTGTAAGGTGCGCAGAGTGTAGCCTCGCCTGCGGGGTCAACATACTGGAATGCTACCTGACCATTTGCAAAGAGCTGCTCTGCCATCTCGTCGCTTACTACGAACTTACCCTCACCGTGGCTAACAGCGATAGAGTGCTGCTCGCCAAGCTCGAATGAAGAGAGCCAGGGAGAGTTTGTTGTAGCTACACGAGTAGATACAATCTGCGAGATGTGACGGTTGATGTCGTTGCGGAACAGTGTGGGAGACTCCTTCACAACCTGACCCAAACGACCATAAGGCAAAAGACCTGACTTAACCAAAGCCTGGAAACCGTTACAGATACCGAGAATCAAACCACCACGGTCGAGCAATGCGTGGATAGCGTCGGTGATAACCTTATTGTTAAGTACGTTTACGATAAACTTACCGCTACCGTCGGGCTCGTCACCTGCTGAGAAACCACCACTCAATGCCAATATGTGGCACTCGTCGATGTGCTTCTTCATCTTCTCGATAGATGCTGTGATATCCTCGGGTGTAAGGTCGCAGAAGACACTTGTCGTAGTCTTTGCGCCTGCACGCTCAAATGCCTTAGCTGTATCGTAGTCGCAGTTTGTACCAACGAATGCGGGCAAGTAAACAATAGGCTGCTCAACGGGAGTGCCAGTGTATTTAATTGCCTTCTTCTCAGGCTCGCTCTTACGGGTTGTGCCACCCTCTACACCACGGTCGGGATAGATCTGGCAGAACTTCTCAGAGTTAATCTTCTGCAATGCGTTGATGCAGAACGTCTCTCCGTTGAATGTAACCTCAGCAGCCTCTACAGTCTGACCGATAACCTCAGCAGCATCGAACGAGAGATCCTCCGCAGCCTCAACAACGAATGAACC
>JAFNUH010000207.1 GCA_017384185.1 Alistipes sp. | reverse complement strand
CCCAAGGAGGTCTGCAGACGAGTATCCCGAGCTGTGGCTCCGCCCTTTGGTCACGGTTCATATGGGGTATCATCTTTATAGGGATAGTGCGGCACTTGTCCTGATTGTCGTGCGAAATTTTAAGGACTGCGGCAAAAGGTTAGGCTGTCTGTGGCCATCCTGCGCAAGAGGATTAATCGCAGAATAAACGTGTAGAAAGCCTTCGGGCTCCAGGTTTGGACGTGGGTTCGACTCCCACCACCTCCACTTTTTGATGGAGAGTTTATTGACCAATGAGAGCGAGATTTCATCTCGCCATCAAAAAGTCTTTATTCGAACACCCCTCCTATATCCTCCCTTTATCGTAGGGGAGGATTTTTGTTTTTACATCTTTATGGAGACTTTATTGACCAATGAGTGCGAGATTCTATCTCGCCATCAAAAAGTCTTTTTTAGAACACCCCTACAAATTATCCTCCTCCGAAAAGAGGAGGATTTTTATTTAACATTTCCCAGCTAAAAGCGAGATATTTCGTGAAAAATTTGTACATTTGTAAGTTATACAAAACGTGCAAAAATATATGAGCAAAAATAAGTACGTAGTAGAGCTTAAGGATGTATCTATTTACCACACAGATGGTGATTCTCGCAGCCCAAAGTCGGATGATGAGTTGGTGCTATCGGACGTAAACCTGGATGTTGCAGAGGGTGAGATGGTCTATTTCATCGGTCGTGTTGGCAGCGGAAAGAGTACATTACTTAAAACTTTATATGCCGAGGTGCAACTACTTGAGGGCGAGGGGCGTGTCGTAGGTGTTGATTTGCGAAAAATCAAACGCTCGGACATACCTCACCTGCGTCGCAAATTGGGTATCGTATTCCAGGATTATCAGCTGCTTGATGACCGTAACGTGTTCTTCAATCTTTACGATGTGATGAAGGCAACAGGCTGGAAAAACGAGTCTGATATTCGCCGCCGCATAGATGAGGTGCTGACGCTTGTGGGTCTTGACAACAAAGCCTACAAGATGCCTTTCGAGTTGTCGGGTGGTGAGCAGCAACGTCTTGTTATTGCCCGTGCGTTGCTCAATTCTCCACGCCTACTACTTGCCGATGAGCCTACGGGAAATCTCGACCCCGTTACGGCTGATGGCATTATGCACTTGTTCCAGGAGATTACTGCCAAGGGTTGTGCGATTATTATGTCAACACACAACACCGCCCTTATCGAGCAGTTCCCCGCACGAACCATAATGTTCTCGAAGGGTAAAATCTCGGAAATAGATTTAGCGGCAAGTTTTTCTGAATAAAAATACCGAATCTATGATTCGATATTTGGAAAAGAGAATAAAAAAGAGTATTTTTGTACGATTTAATGATTGGAATAGATATAAGCAATAAATAATGAGTACTGAACAGGAAATTGTTAAACACGAAGAGGAGTATTCGGCGTCGAATATCCAAGTGTTGGAGGGTTTAGAGGCTGTGCGTAAGCGCCCCGCAATGTATATCGGTGATATCGGCGAGAAGGGTCTGCACCACCTTGTTTACGAGGTTGTGGACAACTCTATCGATGAGGCGTTGGCTGGCTATTGTACACATATCGAGGTGTCAATCAACGAGGATAACTCTATTACCGTTAAGGATAACGGTCGTGGTATCCCCACAGATTATCACGAGAAGGAGGGTAAGTCGGCTCTTGAGGTCGTACTTACCGTTCTGCACGCCGGTGGTAAGTTCGACAAGGGTAGTTATAAGGTGTCGGGCGGTCTGCACGGTGTGGGTGTATCGTGTGTTAATGCACTCTCTACACTGCTCGTAGCTGAGATTCACCGTGGTGGTAAGATCTACAAGCAGACTTATAGCAAGGGTACCCCAACTTCAAAGATGGAGATTGTGGGCGATTGCGAGGACCGTGGTACAATCATCACCTTTAAGCCCGATAATACAATTTTCACACTCACTACCGAGTACAAGTATGACACGCTGGCAAACCGTCTGCGTGAGTTGGCATTCTTGAATAAGGGTATCCACCTCTCACTTACCGACAAGCGTCGCAAGGATGATGCGGGTGAGTTCATTAGCGAGCACTTCTATTCAAAGGATGGTCTTCAGGAGTTTGTAAAGTATCTGGATGCAACACGTGGCGAGGCTTTGACCGAGAGCGTTATCTACATCGACACTGAGTATAATGGTGTTCCCGTAGAGGTTGCTATGCAGTACAACAACTCATTCTCTGAGAACGTACACTCATATGTAAATAATATCAACACTATCGAGGGTGGTACTCACCTTACAGGTTTCCGTATGGCTCTTACTCGTACTTTGAAGAAGTATGCTGAGGAGTCTGGTATGTTGGCAAAGCTCAAGTTTGAGATTAACGGCGAGGATTTCCGTGAGGGTTTGACAGCCGTTGTATCGGTAAAGGTTGCAGAGCCTCAGTTTGAGGGTCAGACCAAGACAAAGCTCGGAAACGGTGAAGT
>JAFNUH010000206.1 GCA_017384185.1 Alistipes sp. | reverse complement strand
GACCTTAAGGGTGGTATGAACGTAATGCTCGAGATTGAGGTTCAGGATTTGGTTAAGTCATTGGCAGGTGAGAGCCAGAACGATCCCGCTTTCGTTGAGGCTTTGTCTCGTGCTAACGCAGCTTTGAAGGCTGGTACTAACGACTATATCGGCGAGTTCGCTAAGGCTTATGAGGAGGTTTCAAATGGCGCTCCCTTGGCTGCTATCTTCGTTAGCCCTGACCGTAAGGATATTACTCCTAACTCTGCTGACGATGAGGTTGTTAAGGTGTTGCGTGCAGAGACAGATGCTGCTATCGCTGCTTCATTTAACATCTTGCGTAGCCGTATCGACCACTTCGGTGTAACTCAGCCCAACATCCAGCGTATGCCTAACTCAAACCGTATTATGGTTGAGTTGCCTGGTGTTAAGGAGCCCGAGCGTGTTCGTAAGCTTTTGCAGGGTTCTGCATCATTGGAGTTCTGGGTAACTTACGATGCTGCTGAGATTCTTCCCATCTTGGCTGAGGCTGACCAGCTCATCAAGGAGAGCGGCGAGGAGACTGCGGTAGCTACTGAGGCTGAGGCTAAGGATTTGGCTGCTGAGGTATCTGAGACTGCTGCTGAGCAGGCTACAACAGGTTTCTCACGTGAGAACAACCCCTTGTTCGCATTGCTTGATCCTTCATTCGCTGGTAACTGCGTTGTAGGTGCTGCTACTACAGCTGATATGCCTGTAATTAATGCATATTTGGCTCGTCCCGAGGTTCAGAACCTTCTTCCCGCAGACCTCGAGTTGATGTGGGGTATCAAGGGTGAGCCTATGTTCGATAACCGTGTTTGCTTGTATGCTCTTCGTTCTGTTGATGGCAAGCCCGCTATGGATGGTGGTGCAGTATCAACTGCTCAGGAGAACTACTCACAGCGTGGTTCAGCCGCTGAGGTAAACCTTATGATGAACGCTAACGGTGCTTCTCAGTGGGCTCAGCTTACAGGTCAGAACATCGGTAAGCCTATCGCTATCGTTTTGGATGGTTACGTTTACTCAGCTCCCAACGTTCAGAATAAGATCGAGGGTGGTAGCTCAGTTATCACTGGTAACTTCACAATCCAGGAGGCTCAGGACTTGGCTAACGTTTTGAAGTCAGGTAAGGTTCCCGCTCCTGCACGTATCATCCAGGATACAGTAGTTGGTCCCTCACTCGGTGCTGAGTCTATCAACGCTGGTATGATCTCATTCGTATTGGCATTCTGCTTGGTACTTTTGTATATGGGCTTGTTCTACAAGACCGCTGGTTGGTTGGCTGATATCGCATTGGTACTTAACATCTTCCTTTTGATGGGTGTGTTGGTATCATTTGGTTCAGTATTGACATTGCCTGGTATCGCAGGTATCGTGCTTACAATGGGTATGGCAGTGGATGCTAACGTTATTATATATGAGCGTGTGAAGGAGGAGTTGCGTGCTGGTAAGGGTGTTGCTCTTGCTATCAAGGATGGTTTCTCTAACGCATACTCAGCAATTATCGACGGTCAGTTGACTACAATCATCACAGGTATCGTATTGTTCGTATTTGGTAACGGTCCTGTTCAGGGCTTCGCTACTACATTGGTAATCGGTATCTTGACCTCTGTATTCTGCGCAATCTTCATCACTCGTATGTTGATTGAGAAGGTAGTTGAGAAGAAGGGTACACTCTCATTCTCTCGCTCTTGGTCTGAGAACTGGTTGGCAAACGTTAAGTTCGACTTCATCGGTAAGCGTAAGTCTTCATATATCCTTTCTGGTTCATTGATTCTCTTGTCAATTATTTCGTTGGCAACTATCGGCTTGAACACTGGTGTTGACTTCACAGGTGGTCGTACTTATGTTGTACGTTTCGATCAGAACGTATCGGCTGAGGATGTACGTGTAGCTTTGGATAAGGTATTGGTTAGCGAGGACGCTTCTAAATCTTCAGTTGAGGTTAAGCAGTACGGTGGTGAGAACCAGATGCGTATCATCACTCAGTACAAGTATGATGATACATCAGAGGAGACTACAGCAGAGGTAGATGCATTGATCTACAATGCTTTGAAGGGCTTCTATACATACGACATCACTCTCGATGGCTTCACCAGCACACAGGATGATGTTAATGGTATCATCTCATCTGAGAAGATTGGTCCTGCTATTGCTAAGGATATGATCTTCGGTGCATTGTATGCAGTATTGTTCTCACTTATCGCTATCGGTTTGTACATCACTCTCCGATTCAAGCACTGGCAGTGGGCAACAGGTGCAACATTGGCACTTGTTCACAATGCATTCTTGGTAATTGGTATCTTCTCTATGTTGTACCACATTATGCCTTTCAACTTGGAGGTTAACCAGGCATTCATTGCTGCTATCTTGACAATCATCGGTTACTCTATCAACGATACAGTGGTTATCTTCGACCGTATCCGTGAGTATATCACTCTCTATCCTAAGCGTGATATGAATGATAACATCAACAACGCTATCTGTTCAACATTGTCACGTACGATGAATACATCTGCTACAACAATCGTTACTTTGTTGGCTATGTTCATCTTGGGTGGTGAGAACTTGCGTGGATTTATCTTCGCTTTGTTGTTGGGTGTAATTATCGGTACATACTCTTCAGTATTCGTGGCTACTCCCATCGCATACGATATTCTCCGTCGTAAGGATAATAAGAAGTAATATTTACTCTTAAATATGTGAAAATAGGTTGTAACCGTATGGTTGCAACCTATTTTTTTATAACTTTGCAATACTATGAGTAATGCAATAGATAAACTGAAGGCTATTTGGCGTCAGATGAAGAGTTATGTTTCGTCGACGTTCATTATGTTGCTGTGCGCATCGTTTATTATGTGGTATATTCTTAAGTTGCAATATACCTATACGACAAATTATGCTGTGCTGGTAAATATCGAGGGCGAGCGTATGCGTGTCCCTTGTGTTATCGAGGGTAAGGGAACCAATCTGTTTGGTTACCGTGTCTATATGCATAAGGAGCTTAAGATACCTTTGAACGACCTTAAATACTCTATCGAGAGTAAGCTGGATGTTCAGGCTGGTGCTGTTGTCGATAGTATTATTATCGAACCCAACTCAATGCAGAGCGCTATCTCGGTACGTTTTAGCGACATTAAGGTTGTCTCGGTTGGCGATGTTCCCTCTATCAGCCTGCCGCACGTGCAGTCACGAGGTGAGAATTAATATATATAAGGTATGAGTGAATCTACAAAATATAAGATTGGAGTAACGGGTGGCATCGGTAGCGGAAAGAGTACTGTGTGCCGCCTTTTGGCTGATATGGGTGCTGCCGTTTATGACTCGGATGCTCGTGCTAAGGCCTTGATGAATGAGGATATGGCTCTGCGAGAGGCTATTATTACAGTCTTTGGTGAGGAGTGTTACGGCGAAGAGGGCTTGAATAGAGCCTATTTAGCTGCACAAGTCTTTGGTAATGAGGAGGTTTTGGCACGTCTTAATGCTATTGTACACCCCGCTGTTAGAGCCGATTTTCGTGCGTGGGCAGAGGTGCAGAAAAGCACGTATGTGGTGCTGGAGAGTGCAATCCTCTTTGAAGCAGGCTTTGAGAATGAGGTCGATTCTACGCTTGCGGTTATGTCGCCCCTGGTGGAGCGTGTGCGCCGCACTATGGAGCGTGACGGCGCAACGAGAGAGGAGGTATTGCGCCGCATATCTCACCAGATGAGCGACGATGAGCTGCATAGATTGTCAACACACACGATAGTAAATCTCAGAATGGACTATCTGGAGAGCGATGTTGAGCAGTTGCATAAGAGATTCTGTTATGAAGCTGGGCGATAAGG
>JAFNUH010000205.1 GCA_017384185.1 Alistipes sp. | reverse complement strand
ATACGTGAAGTATAGTTCTTCAAGAAACCAGAACCCTCAGCCTCCGTAGTGAAGCCCATATCGGCATAAGCAAAGTTATCGTGAGCAATAAATGCCTGCGAGAAGAACTGCTGACGGAAAGCCACCCAGTTAACCTCCTCCTGCAACTGCTTATCCTTATTACTATCGCTCATACCGAGATCATCGACACTATCCTCGCCAGGGAGACGGTACGAGAGTGTGGTGTACATATTCTCGTTCTTGTAACTACGCTCGTTCTGGAATGTACGGTTGCTCCACATAAAGCCCAAAGTTGACTGCTGAGCCATAACGGGTGAGAGGTTAACCAGCTTTACATTAAAGTCAACCATATAGTCACGAGCGGGCTGCTTCTCGTTATAAAGGATATACTCATACTGCACGTATGCGCCAGCAGAAACCTCCAAATTCATTGTAAGAACCTGACGGTCAGCCTCACGACGTACACCCTCAGTAGAGAATACATACTCCGATGTGTTAATCTTAACATTGTTGAGACCGTTCTTGATATAGAACTCCATATCGAACATCGCAGTCTCGGGGTCGAACAACACAACATTCTCGTTACGCTCATCCTTCGGTGCATACTTGGTGTACTCAGCAAGCTCAACACGCTTCATCATACCACCCTGCGTAGTGAAATCTACCGAGATGTAGTCATTCGACATATTGATATTCTCAGCCACACCCTGCTTAGCCGCTACAAGGCTCTCGCCAAAGATGCTAATCTCACGCTGCTGCTGAGCGTCGGCAATATCTGCCGCTGAGAGTGAATCGGTGGGCTCAGTAGCCTCAACAGCCGCTACAGCAGCTGCCTCAACCTCTGCACGTGCCTGCTCCTCAGCCTGCACCTGCGTCATATACTCTTGATATTCTGCCTGTTGCTTGGAGTTATACATTACGTAGCCGATAAAAATCAGCGACATAAGGACAACTCCAATAATTGTTTTCTTATCCATTTCGTGGTTTTAATGTTAATATTACTTATCTGCCTTCTCGGCGCTATTCTGCTTCTGATACTCCAAAGCCGCTGCAACGAATGAAACGAACAACGGAGCAGGTGTAGATACTGTACTCTTATACTCGGGGTTGAAAAGTACGGCAACAAACCAGGGGTGATTCTTAACCTCAAGAACCTCTACAAGTCCTGTCTCGGGGTTGATACCCGTAGCTACCATACCGGCTGCCTCAAACTGCTGGAGGTAAGCACCATTGAACTCATAACGGTGGCGGTGACGCTCAACAACAGACTCCTTGCCATAAGCAGCCGCAGCCTTTGAGCCAGCCTTAAGCGTACAGGGATAACCACCCAAACGCATTGTGCCACCCTTCTCTGTTACCTTCTTCTGCTCCTCCATTAAGTCGATAACGGGATACTTAGTCTGAGGATCCAACTCACGAGAGTGAGCGTCGCTCATACCCAATACGTCACGTGCAAACTCGATAATAGATGCCTGCATACCCAATCCTACGCCGAAGAAAGGAATATTATTCTCACGTGCATAGCGAACAGCAGCAACCTTACCCTCGAAGCCACGCACACCAGAACCCGGAGCTACGAAGATACCTGAAACGCCAGCCAACTTCTCAGCAGCGTTATCCATTGTTACCTGCTCGGCAGGAACATACGTAACCTTAACCTTTGAGTGGTTCATAGCACCTGCGTGGATGAACGACTCGTTGATAGACTTATATGCATCGGGCAACTCAGTATACTTACCAACCAATGCAATCTCAACCTTATGCTTAGGATTCTTAATCTTATCAACGAACTCCTCCCAAGCCTTGAGGTTAAGCTCCTCAGCGTCAGCGATACCCAACTTACGCAAGATTACATCGTCAAGGTGCTGGTCGTGCATACGCAAGGGAACCTCGTAGATTGTAGGAACGTCGATAGACTCCACAACGGCATCCTCAGTAACGTTACAGAACAAAGCAACCTTACGGCGTACATCCTCAGCGAGGCTATGCTCGGCACGCAATACCAATACATCGGGCTGAACTCCCTCCGACTGCAACTCCTTAACTGAGTGCTGTGTAGGCTTAGTCTTCATCTCGCAAGCAGCAGCCATATAGGGTACCCACGCAAGGTGAATCAAAAGTGAGTTCTGATATCCGAGCTGGTTACGCAACTGACGAACAGACTCGATGTAGGGCAAAGACTCGATATCGCCCACAGTACCACCAATCTCAGAGATGATGACATCGTACTTCTTAGTTGCACCCAAGAGCTGGATACGACGCTTAATCTCGTCAGTGATGTGAGGGATGACCTGAACGGTCTTACCCATATAATCGCCACGACGCTCCTTCTCCAAAATCTCCTTGTATATCTTACCCGTAGTCACGGTATTATTCGAAGTAGTAGTGATTGAAGTAAAACGCTCGTAGTGTCCCAAGTCGAGGTCGCACTCTGTACCATCCTCAGTCACATAGCTCTCACCGTGCTCGTAGGGGTTAAGACGACCCGGGTCTGCGTTGATATAGGGGTCGAACTTCTGAACCGTCACCGAATAGCCACGAGCCTGAAGCAAGCGTGCAACAGTGGCAGAAATAATACCTTTGCCTAATGACGATGCAACACCTCCTGTAACGAAGATGTACTTTGGTTTACTTAGTTTCATAATCGTATATCTATTAAATAATCTAACTTATCTATAATTAACCTAACGGGTCGGGCTCACGGTGCGGACCGTGAGTCCGACCAGCGTACTCTTTTAATATGTGGTAGTTACTCCTTCTGTGAGCTCTCCTCAGCCGAGCGAGCATCTATCATACGTACCTTCTCGATAGTGAGCTGAAGCTCCTGCTTTGACTTTGCAATCTTCTCACGAATATCCGCAATCATAGCGTCGGCATTCTTCGACTTAGAGAAGAAGCCGATATTGTTCTCCAACAAAGCAATATCCTGCTCCATCTGGCGAACCTTGTTGTAGAGGCGCTCACGCTCATTCTTCAGACGCTTATCACCAGCACCCTTCATACCCTGCAAACGCTCCTTGAAGCGATTCATAGAGCGGTCACGCTCCGAGCCACGCAATATGCCGAACATCTGGTCAACAGCCTCCTTATACTTCTTCTGCACCGTCTCCTTCTGCTTGATAGGCACGTAACCAATCTCGCTCCAACGGCGCTGGAAATCCTTAATCATATCGTAGCCACCCTCCTTAATATCGGCTGCCATCATCTCCTCGATGAGAGCCAGTTTCTTCTTGAGATTAGCCTCGTGCTCATCCTCAACATTTGCGAAGTGCTTAGCCTTACGCTCGAAGAAAGTATCGCACGCTGTGCGGAAACGCTTCCACACCTGATCTGAGTAGCGACGTGACACAGCACCCACCTGCTTCCACTTAGCCTGAAGAGCTATCAACACCTCGGTAGTGTGCTTCCAATCCTCGCTCGACAGCAATGCCT
>JAFNUH010000204.1 GCA_017384185.1 Alistipes sp. | reverse complement strand
GAAATTGGCAACTATGCATTTTATGAATGTAGGAAACTATCGAAAGTAACATTTGAGGATAGCGAGCAAACGCTTCATATAGGATATCAGCCAAGTACTTGGGATGATGTTGGTCCATTCTGGCAGTCGCCCTTGACGGAAATCAACATCTATCGTGAGTTGGCTTATGACAATGACGACGTGAGAACAGATGAAGGTCTATTCGCAAATAGTCATAGAGGAGAATTGGTAACAAAGGTTGATATGGGAGGACATTTCCGCACTATTTTGCCTTTTATGTTCAGCTATTCAGCCGTAGGTGGCACAGTTATAAATGGTAACACTGTTGCAGGTAGTGTGTGGATTCCTCATACTGTCACAAGCATAGGTAATTACGCCTTTTTAAATTGTAATAGACTCGCTGGATTGACTATGGGTTATGATGGCACGACCGAGTTCCCAAGTATCGGAACATACGTGTTTGAGAGCTGTGAAAAATTCTATTACATCAAGGTGCGAAAAAGCCAGTTAAAAAAATTCCAGGATTCAACCCAATGGGACACCTACGAAGAAATGTTGAAAAATGGATTTACAACAGGTGACGACCTCCCATAAAACCCTCTTCCACAATCAGAGCTGCCCCGATGGGGTGGCTCTGGTGTGGGGAGATTGAGATAGATAATAAATTTAACTCCATAATTAATGGCAGAAACGAATAAAAATATAGAAAACACCGAAGCGGTCGATGGGCAGAGTGAAGTGTCACGCAAGCATTGTCTGAATTGTGGTGCGGAGCTTATAGGGCATTATTGCCACAACTGTGGACAGGAGGTTGCGGATAAAACACCTACTGTTACAGGTTTTATTTTGGCATACCTCGACAATGCCTTTTTGTGGGACACGAAGTTCTTCAAAACTATATGGACATTGATTCGTCGCCCGGGATATCTGACCAACGAGTTCCTCGCTGGAAAGTACTCAACGCATATGCATCCGCTGAAGCTGAATATGTTCTTGTTGGGTATCTTCATTATGTTGTTCGTCTTTTTTGCGAGTGCAGACAAGATGACCGAGTCAGTGCATAATATTACCTATGACGAGCGAGTGTTTTCAGGTGTTCAGCTCCAAACGTTGGCAAATGACCCTGAGTATGCCAAGAAGATGGAGGAGAGCCCACGAGATACTGTTCTTCTGCACGCTCCGTTGCTGCTGGCAGAGAGCTATCCCCTCATAATAAGCAACATAGAGACAATAGAGGATGCTGAGGGCGACGAGCTTGATAAGTGGGTGGCAGTACTCCCGCAGGTGTTCATCGAGGATGAGATTATTGTGATTGACGATAGCGGATATTATCATTTCAACACAGAGGTAAAGATTGGCACAATTGATTTGGAGCTGACCAATTTGATTTGGGCAGAGATTGTTAGGATTACGTCGCAGTATTTCCCTATGCTTATGCTACTCACTGCCCCAATTCTATCGGCTTCGTTAGCTCTTGCACAGCGCAGGAGAAGGCTTCCTCGCATCAATCATTTCATTTTTGCCTTGCACTATACGGCATTTTTGGAGTTCTTGATAATATGTATCTATATACTCCATCTGACCATTGCGCCACCGATGAATGTGATGCAGTATGTGATGATGATAAGCTCGTGTGTCTATCTGACTATTGCCTACCACAGAGTTTATACAAGTACTTGGTTTAGGTCGATTGTCAAGTCACTATTGACAAGTTTGATCTATCTTACCATACTCCTATTGATACTAATGGTTATATTTTTTATTGCTTGTTTTATCATAGCAATTAATATGATTTAAAATTATGAAGAAAATGATGAAAAAAATGGTGCTACTCGTCGCATTGTGTTTGGCGACAATGGTAGCAGTCTATGCCCAGGAGCCATCAAAGGCCGAAATAAAGATTAAAGAAATCGTAAAGAAATACGAGAATGTCAAGGGCGTTGAGTGTGTAACTGTAACCAAGGGTAAAGGCTTGGGATTGGTCAAAATGATGCTAAACAGCGAAATGGGCAAGGATTTTATGAAGGGCGTTACCTGCATCACAATTATCAATTATACCGATGCTTCGCAAGAGACTTGCCTGGCTCTGCGCAAGGAGGTTGAGTCATTCGGAGCCATTCTTGAAGAGTTTGATATGAGTAAAGATAAGGATCTTGCCGAAAATGAATACAACCGCAGTTATGCTTCGATATCAGCAGAGACAAAATCAATATCAGACTTCGTAATCGCAATGGAGGATGCCGAAACGAAGATGATGATGCATATGGCCGGCAAGATTAAAGTGGATGTAGAGGAATAAACGTTGATGATAATTATCACCATTTAGATAGTCTCCAAGGACGTATAATTTACAAATAGTATTTAGTACATACGATGTTCAATGTGAAGCTAATTATGTTAAAAAACAAATAATTAAAACTTGATTATGAAGAAAAATTTACTCCTAATTTTTGCATTGTGTATAGCTATTGCTGCTAATGCACAGGAATTCCCTTATTCGAAATATCTAAATTTTAGCAGAAAGGAGTTTAGGGAGAATGGTTTTAAGTATAACGAGAAGACTAATGCTTGGTGCTTGACCAAGTCAAGTGGTTGGAATACAGCATTCACTGTTTTGGCAATCATCGCCGATGCATACGAGGATGTGCGTCCCGCTCGCAACGATTATAGCATCGTGGTGCAGATGGGAGAGGACGATACTGTTTCATTCATTGAGGTGGAGTTTTACAACAATGATACATATCACAAGTTGCTCACATTTATGAAGAATAACTGCCCGGATATGGTAGATACATCATCAGGTAAGCTCATCAAGTACCAGGCTACATATGACAACTATGGCATAGAGCTCGATATGAAGCAGCACATTGTCAGCCGTACATCAGCACGCACAATCGACCCCAAGGCCATAAAGAATGTAGATGAGTCATACAACGAGTATGAGTTTATCATCAGAACAGATGTTGAGCCTTGGTCAAAATATCTCGAGAAGCGAGCAGCAAAGAGCGCTAAGCGTGATGCTAAGGGTAAGAAGAAGCGAACCGTTAACGAACTGATGTAATCGACTATCAATAGACGCTATTAATACACTTTAATATAATTCATTAATCAAAATTAGGATGAAGAGACTATTTTTATTGTTCCTTATGATTGCAGGTGCGACATATGCATCGGCTCAGGGTACATCTGACACATCATTAAGCGAAAGAAAGCCGGTGACGACTAAGTTGTCGCTGCTTACCGGTGAAGCGAAATTTACAAATCATTATCTCAATACACAGGAGTATACAGGTGAAATTCAGGGTTTTGAGCTTAGCCACGGTCGTTTTTATCGCAAGTCAGATCGTCTCTCTTGGAAGCTTACTATGGGAACCTTGCGTAATATGCACCGTAAATTATTAGGAGGCGGTTTGAGCAATGCGGCAAACACATCATATATCTCTACTCAGAGCTACGATGTTGATTATGCAGTATTTTACAATTGGCTTATCAAGGAGCGCTTGCAGCTTCGTGTCGGTGGTTCATTTAATGTCTATGGCGGTTTTATGTCGGGTGATGGTAATGCGGTAAACAACGTCATTGGAGTAGATTTTCAGACACAAATCTTTGCACAGGCTCAGATTCGCTATGGTTGGGACTTTAAGAAGTTTGGTCTGGATCTGTATGCTAACGTTGCCACACCTTTTGTGGGTGCGATGAGTGTCGATGAGAAGCACGAGAGTTTCGTGGAGTCTATGGTTGGATCTGATTTCAATCTTAGGGAGCACCGTCATTTTGTGCTGTCGTCAATGCATAATCTTCAGGGTGTGAATTACGAGATGGGTATTGACTTTGCTCTTCGCAACCTCAACATCGCTTTGTCTTTCGAGAACAAGAGCCGCTGGTGGAATGCATACGAGTTACAGAACTATCGTAAATATTCAATACTTAAGTTGGGCGTATCAGTTAATCTGTTCGCTCAGCAGAACCGTAAAGCAAGCAATCGTCAATTTTAATTTATAATCAGAATATGAAAAGATTTATTATATCACTCCTATTAGTTTCTGTAGCATTTGTGTCGTGTGAGAAGTATGATACCGTTAAGGATGTTAATAACGATTACATGGCTAACTTCAAGGCATTCTGTACTATGATTGATGAGGAGTACTGCTTCCTCGGACTCAAGAATATTGACTGGAATGCTGTGCAGGATGAGATGCTTCCACGTGTTCAGGCTGCAAAGAGCGAGCAGGAGTTCTTCAATGTGTTGGAGTCTTCGTTGGACTATTTGCGTGATGGTCACGTTTGGATGATTTCTCCCTTTAAGCGTTATGTTTGTGATACATATCTAATTGACGAGGATGGTAATAAGTATCCTGGCAACTTCGATCCAGGTGTCATTAAGGATAACTATTTGAAGGAGCGATTCCGCACTATGGCGAGCGGTATCGTATTTGGCGAGATTGAGCGCAATGGTCACACCTATGCCTATATTTACTACTCAGGCTTCGATAATGATTGGACTGATGAGGACTACAAGTATATCGAGCCTATCATTGAGCGCTCTGAGGGTATTATCTTCGATATTCGTAATAATCCTGGTGGTAGTGGCGAGATTGGTCTAACCTTGGCAAGCAACTTCTTTGACAAGAAGACACTCGTAGGTTACCACGCTCTCAAAACTGGTAAGGGTCACAATGATTTTTCGGAATTGCAGGCTTTGTATTGTCGTCCCACGAAGAAGCACGATTGGTCTGACAAGAAGACTATGTTGCTTACAAACCGTGAGGTGTACTCTACGGCTAACCTCTTCACTTGCGCCCTCAAGCAGGCGAAGAATGTAACTCAGATTGGTGGCATCTCAGGTGGCGGTGGCGGTATGCCTATGACTCACTACTTGCCTAACGGTTGGTTGGTTGTATTCCCCGGAAATGTGTTGTTCGATATAAACAAGCAGCACATCGAGGGTGGTATCGAGCCTGATATTGAGGTTACATCTACCGATGCAGATTTCGATGCAGGGCGTGATGCTATCATCGAGGCTGCTCTTATTGAGCTGATGAAGTAGAAATTATTTTAAGGGCAGAGCCCAAAAATCTGCCCTTTACTTAAAGTAGCAATAATTATGAGAAAAAATGTTTTCAAAGTTAATTCAACGCTCTTTTATAGAGTTCTCGTTATGCTATTTGTGGTAGCGACGCTTACCGCTTGTAAGAAAGATGAGAATGTAAAGGAGAAAGAGTTGTTATTCGAGACTGAGGAGTATTCAGCACCTACTGAAGATGCACTTAATGTAGTGTCGAATCTTCCTGCGTATGTCTTCGCATACGATTACAAGGATTTCGGTGCTGCTTTGGTGAACCGTATGCAAAACCGAGTGGCAGAGATAAATGAAGAAACTGCCGAGAATTTGGTTTCTGTCGTGCTCCACAGCTCGCAGATTGAACGTTTGGTTAATAATGGACAGATTGAAGAGTGGCAGCTTATTTTGGCGCAGTTGCTCTTGGGTCGTAACATTATCATCGTAGAGCCCACAATCAAGGATTTCAAAAATTTCTGCAACACAATTACTTCCATATATATCCTTATGAGCGAAATTGAGGAGGGACAGGAGTTGCTCGATGAAATTGATGTGATTCCTGGCGCACGTCAGACCTTGGAGGCTTTCTACGATATGAGTATGAACCCTGAGAAGATAGAATCGATGTTCATCCTCGACACCGATAGCAACGGAGTTTTTGCCGAGGCTATTGCTATGCGAGGTAGCAACTTCCACATCGTTGATAGAATGACGGGCGTTGCCGTGGAGGAGACTACACACGAGCAGGTCATAGATGAGGAGGGCAATACCGAGCCTATTGAGGACCCCGAGATTGAGAGTAATGCAAATGCAGATGTCATCACTCCTTACTCGTATGGTCTTTTTGCCGATATGTTCACCAAGTGGATAAACGAGCAAAAGTACAATGTTGATCTGGAGGAGCAGATACGCAATCGTGCCTTGAATAGCCTCACCACAACCCGTGCTACAGATACCAATAAGTATAATTTGGAGGATATCTGTTCGGTGCAGAAGGTGCAGTATACCATAAGTGCTTCCACTCCTTCCGATATAGGTCCGAAGCTCCCCGTAACGGTAAGCTTTGAGATTTGCTCTATATATATGGAGGATGATAATAGCGACTATTATTGCGTATATAAAAATATTCTGTCATACAATCAGGTCTTGGATTGCGGTCCCTCAGGTGAGCAAAATAAACGCAAGTGGCGTAAAAATCAAAATTTTGGAAAGATGAGATGGGACTTCTGGAATGGAGGATCGGAATATTATGTATTTCCTTATTATGGACCTTTTATGCGTAATATCGAGGGTCGCAGTATTTGCCACACACATACCGATGATTTCATAGATTCTACAAATGCAGTCGTTGACCTCCGCAGTGCAAACTCTATAAAGGGTGCTGACGGTGTTACAGTGGAGAACTATTCTCCCAAGAATAGCATTGGTAGTGTCGATAAGACAGATGGCTTCAGCATCGGCTTCGATGGAGGCTTATGTCTGCCCAAAGATATTGGTGTTGACTTGGGTATAAGCCTAAGTTGGGATACATCAACAACGCAGTCTATCGATGACCTGGAGATTATCGTCTCGACAACAAATGGCTCTCCCAAGTGGAAATATATAGGACAAAATTTGCCTGATGCATTCTACAATCTTATCTTAGAGTCATCCCATTCGGAGGCGCCCTCAATTATGCGCCGAGAGTGCGAGGTGGATCAGAGTTGGATTTGGAAGGTCCCCAATCCTTCGGGCTCATACCGCCTCTACGATGAGACAAATGTTGTAACTACTGCTATGTATTATGAGAATGAAAACTTTGAGGCACATTCACGTTTTGTTGATATGACAACAACTAAGCGTGTCAGCTTCCTTATGATGCCGCCACCACGCAGCCAGCAGGTGTGGATGATGAACGTAGCACCGTATAGCGATGAGCTGAACTCTATGCTTGCTACAACGCATAACCGCTTCTGGAACAAGGATAATCACGAGTTCAAATTGAACGACTCTTCTGACGATAGCCGTATCTCGATTGAGCAGTTTATAAACGACTTCCAGCGAGACCTCAATAACAAGATAAAAACGTGGAAGAGCCGCAACTTCAAAGGTACGTTTACCTTCTCGTACTACAACGTAAACGACGATGTTAATGAACCTATATCATTTGATTTTGTCGTAGAGTAATATTTAGGAATATCTATAAATTAGGGAGTGTATTTGCACTCCCTAATTTTTTTGCCCTAAAATTGAAAACGGTCACAAATAGGTCACAGATTATTCACTGAGATACCATTTTCTGACATAATCTATTACTTGTCAAAATACCCATTTGACAGATGTAAAAATCCCGACAACTTACGTGAAGTCATCGGGATTTTCTTTATATCAAAAGTTACTTTGGCTGAGTAGATAAATCTCGCTCTGCCCTTGTAACCGCTTGATTTACTCAGTCATAGCCTGCTGGATAGCAACTGCCACAGCAACTGTAGCACCTACCATTGGGTTGTTACCCATACCCAGGAAGCCCATCATCTCAACGTGAGCTGGTACTGATGAAGAACCTGCAAACTGAGCGTCAGAGTGCATACGACCCAAAGTATCGGTCAT
>JAFNUH010000203.1 GCA_017384185.1 Alistipes sp. | reverse complement strand
CGTGAGTATATTGCCTTCGTAAAGAAGCAGGCGGGCACAAAACTTATAATCGACGTGAAAAATATCGGCACAGATGAGCACGCTGTGGCTATCGGCGTGGCTACGGCAAAGTTGGTCAAGGAGATGGAGGCTGAGCCGTGGGTTGAGTATTTGGTTGCGCACCTGCCGACCTATGAGGCTATGCGAAAAATTACCTCGCTGCCGATTGCGTACCTGGGTCGTTGGAAGGATGAGCTTCCGCAGATGCATCCCGACACCGTTATGCAGCGTGGCATAAAGGCGGTTGATTATCAGGATATTCACTTCTTCAACCACCCTGATTGGATAGATACATTCAAAAAGCGTGGCATTCACCTCAACGCCTGGACTATCAACTCCGAGGAGGGTATGACGTGGTTCCTTGACCGCAAATTT
The DNA here is from genome assembly GCA_017384185.1 of Alistipes sp. Taxonomy (GTDB): domain Bacteria; phylum Bacteroidota; class Bacteroidia; order Bacteroidales; family Rikenellaceae; genus Alistipes. Next base: position 3,576 of record JAFNUH010000203.1, on the reverse strand, counting down.
GACTACATCACAACCGACAATCCAGAGAGATTATTAGAGAGAGTTAAAACAGGAAAATAAATAAGAAACGGGCTCCATCAGAAGCCCGTTTTTTTATTTTTCACGCTTAGGAAACCATCCTCTCTCGACCCTCTTTTTCTGCTCAAAAAGCTCTCCTATTGACCAAAAAGATGATGCGCCCCACACTGCCAATAGCGTTGACCACATAACATCCTCAACCATAAGCGATGCCGCAATTGTTATCACACCCATCAATGCAAATATCCACCAAATCTTGGTGCCGAAATAGTATTCGCCCTTAATTACGAGCGGGTGGAATAATCCGATAATAAAAAATGTTGCTACGCCAATTATTAATCCTGTAAAGTACATCGTTCTATTGATTTTAGTTGATTTGGCAAAGATAATATTTATTTTACCACCTATCACCTCACATTTTTTATAGGTTTTCAACTATTTAAGCACAATTTCGCCACCAAAGCGAGTGCAATAGCCAAAGATTTTATATCTTTGCGTGATTTTTCGCACTCAAAGCTCAAGAAGCTCACAAAAAGCGAACATACCAACAAGGATAACTAAAAGAAAAAAGATATGTTTGAAAATTTAACAGACAAATTAGAACGCTCGTTTAAGATACTTAAGGGTGAGGGTAAAATCACCGAGATTAACGTTGCCGAAACGTTGAAGGAGATTCGCCGTGCATTGATTGATGCCGACGTAAACTACAAGGTGGCAAAGACCTTCACAGACCAGGTTAAGCAGAAGGCTTTGGGTCAGGATGTGCTTACAGCCGTGAAGCCCGGTCAAATGATGACAAAGATTGTTCGTGACGAGTTGGCTCAGTTGATGGGTGGCACAGCTACCGACATCAAGCTGGAGGGCAACCCCGCCGTTATACTTATCGCCGGTTTGCAGGGTTCTGGTAAGACTACATTCTCTGGCAAGTTGGCATCACTGCTCAAGTCGAAGAAGGGTCGTCAGGTATTGCTCGTAGCGGGTGACGTTTATCGTCCTGCAGCTATCGACCAGTTGAAGGTCTTGGGTCAGCAGATTGGTGTGGAGGTTTACACCGAGGAGGGCAACAAGAACCCCGTACAGATTGCCGAGAACGCTATCGCATATGCTCGCCAGAAGTCATACAACACCGTTATTGTCGATACGGCTGGTCGTTTGGCAGTAGATGAGGCTATGATGCAGGAGATTACAGCTATCAAGGCTGCCGTGAAGCCCTGCGAGACATTGTTCGTTGTTGACTCAATGACGGGTCAGGATGCAGTAAACACCGCTAAGGAGTTCAACGACCGATTGGATTTCGATGGCGTTGTGCTCACCAAGTTGGATGGTGACACACGTGGTGGTGCCGCTATCTCTATCCGCTCGGTTGTGGATAAGCCTTTGAAGTTTATCTCATCGGGCGAGAAGATGGATGCCTTGCAGGTATTCCACCCTGAGCGTATGGCAGACCGTATCTTGGGTATGGGTGACGTTGTTTCGCTTGTTGAGCGTGCTCAGGAGCAGTATGACGAGGAGGCTGCACGTAAGTTGAAGAAGAAGTTGGTTAAGGACCAATTCAACTTCAACGACTTTATCGACCAGATTAACCAGATTAAGAAGATGGGTAACCTGAAGGATATCGCTTCGATGATTCCTGGTATGGGTAAGATGTTGCAGAACGTAGATATTCCCGATGATGCCTTCAAGCAGACCGAGGCTATTATCTCATCAATGACTCCCGCCGAGCGTGAGAAGCCCGAGATTATCAACGCTAAGCGTCGTGAGCGTATCGCTAAGGGTTCGGGTACAACGCTTGCCGATGTAAACCGCTTGATGAAGCAGTTTGAGGAGACTCGCAAGATGATGAAGATGGTTGCCGGTGGCGGTCTTCAGCAGCGTATGCAGCAGATGCGCCGTGGTGGTATGCGCAGATAATATTTCAAAATATAGTTTATAAGGTGTCTAACTTGCGGGTTAGGCACTTTTTTTTACAAAATGTAGTATATTTGTAATTGAGCCAATAGTAAAACTGCAAAAATGAAGAAATTTTTGCTCATAATAATTTCCCTATTTATTACATCGCTCTCTTTTGCTCAGTCAAAGGAGCGAGATGTAAGACGCTTTGAGGTTGAGCTACATATTGGCATTGCATCAACAAGCTTTTTAACTACGGGTATTGAATGTCGTTACAACTTTAACCAACACCCGTGGGATGTAGGTATAAATTGCGCATTTGATTTCTATGGTGGAAGAATTATTGCTGTGGGAGATTACAATTTTGCACGCAATAAAAATAGTTCATTCTTTATTGGCGCAGGTGTAGGTTGGGCAAATACCTCAATTCTAAATATTGATGAAGCGATAGAACAATGTGGCGATTCTTGTTGCGCCTCAACACAAGATTGTCTTTTCGTTTCTCCACGAATTGGATTAGAATTCTTTAGACACTTACGCTTGACTGCTACGGTCAATACATACAACTTCAAAGAAGCAGAGTTCCTCCTCTCACTCGGTGTGACCTTTGGTGGCGGACGAAATAAATAAAAATCAATAAAAGCACATACTATACTCCTATTTTAATCGTTTAAATAATGTGCAAACATTAAAACATAAATCAAACTATGAGAAAGCTAATTTTCAGTGCATTTATCATTGCAGCCGCAACTCTTTTCGCCTGCTCAAAAGAGGAGAGCGTCGAGATACCAACATCACTCTCAAACAGTAGCTGGCGCAGCACCATCAATCCCGACAATTTTCAGCAGACCGTTATTGAGTTCACCGATTCGGAGAACGCAATATTCTCTGTTGTTGAAAGAGGATACGGCTCAGACCAAATCAATTCGCAAGTTGAGTATAGCTATACCTACACCTCGCCAGATATTACCCTTATGCCCAAGACCTTCGTTGACCCAAAGTTAACGGGCAAGGCAGTGAAGCTCGAAGGTGCGTATATCTATTTGCATCTCACATCAAATATCGGCGACACATATAATCTCACACAACAGGCAGATAAAGACCAAACCATTTGGCAATAAAGAGCCGTTAGGCAATATGTTTTTACCCATACATTTGTATGGGTATTTTTTTATGGCTATCTTTGTCAGTTGTTTTATATACTTTTTAAGTAAAAAGATGCACAAAGCAGGATTTGTAAATATCATAGGAAACCCCAATGTGGGTAAATCTACGTTGATGAACGCCCTCGTTGGCGAGAAACTATCTATCATCACATCTAAGGCGCAGACCACACGTCACCGTATTATGGGTATCGTCAATGGTGACGATTTTCAGATTGTATACTCCGACACACCGGGAATCTTGAAGCCTGCATACAAGTTGCAGGAGTCGATGATGAACTTCGTACACGGCGCTGTGGATGATGCCGACGTAATACTCTACGTTACTGACACCGTAGAGCAGAGCGACCGCTCGGAGGCTATCGTCGAGCGTGTAAATCGCAGTGGTATTCCTGCCATTGTCGTTATCAACAAGATTGACCTCACAACACCCGAGGCGCTGGAGCTTTTGGTTGAGCAGTGGCAGGCGAAGATGCCCGAGGCGGTGATTATCCCCTGCTCGGCT
>JAFNUH010000202.1 GCA_017384185.1 Alistipes sp. | reverse complement strand
GAACTCAACCTGCACGGTCTGATAGAACAACTTCTGACGCATAAGCTCCGGCACACGGCGACTGCGGCGCAACTTCACGACATCCTTTTCAGTTGTAAGCAACATTGCATTGGGATGCTTCTCCAGAGTTGCTACAATGCGCTCAATATCTGACACTGAATATACGTGATGGTCGGGGAAAGTTATTGTGCTCACCACTTTGTAATCCTTCTTTATACCCGATATGAAAGCCTTCGGATTACCTATGCCCGACATAACAATCACCTCATCGCCTCGATTCAACACATTCTGCGTCGGGAACTGAGCAACGGGGGTTGTAGGTACAACACGAGAAAAATATACCTTCTGATATGCAATCTTTTGCAGATTCATACGCCATACACGCTGGTCAAGCGGCGACATATCGGTTGGGCACTTTGTCACAATGAAGTAGTGCGCACGGTTCAACGAATCGGGTTTATCACGCAACGTGCCCGCAGGCAGATAATCATCCTCATAGAACGGACGTGTAGAATCGATAATAACCACATTGATACGAGGCTCAACATATCGGTGCTGGAATCCATCATCCATAACGATAAGATTAATCTCGGGATGCTCCGCCTCAATGCGATGGATAGCCTCTGCACGATTCTCGCAAACAACGACAAGCGTATCGGGGAATTTAAGTTTTATCTGCAACGGCTCATCACCCACGTCACGATATGACGATGAGTTCTTAACCTCAATATAACCCTTTGTGCGACGACCGTATCCTCGTGATAGAAGAGCCACTTTGTAGTGGTTCTTCATATAATCGACAATCATCTCAGCCGTAGGGGTTTTGCCTGTGCCGCCAACGGTGATATTACCGACACAGATTATAGGAGTCTTAAATTTCTCGCTCTTGAGCAACTTACAATCAAACATCCAATGGCGGATAGAAATCGCCATTTTGTAAGGATATGATAACAGTTTCATTAGGAAGCTCATAGCGCTGTTAGGGGTAAAATTCATACTGCGCACGTCCGCAGACGACTACGCATAATTATACTATTCGGTCAAAGATAACTATTTATTTGCAACATTCCAACGCTAAATCCGTTTTTTTACACTTTTAATCGCTTTTGATAGCAAAAATCGCCATATTATCTAATATTTTTATTAATTTTGTACTATTATGAAGCATTTAATTAAATTCACACTCATACTTCTGTTACTCGCACCAATTGCGTGCCGTAACAACAACGCAGAACAAAACAGCGAAGAGGCGACACAAGAGCCACAACACACAATCCTTTACGGAATTATTGCAGACAACTATCATACAGAGAGCGCCAAAATCGCACAGGGCGAGACACTCGGTAAGATTCTTGCTCGCTACGGCGTATCGGCAGCAACGGTAGATAAGTTGGACAAAGTTGCAAAGGAGGTTTTTCCCTTGAATAAGATTCAGGCAGGACGTCCATACACTACATTCACCACACAAGACTCAACGCAGACGGCGAAGCTCGATTACTTTGTCTATGAGAAGGATGTTGTTGAGTATGTTGTTTTTGGCTTCAAGAACGACTCCGTAACGGTCACTAAGGGCGAGAAGGATGTCACCATCCGTCGCCAGATGCGCTCATCAGTTATTGAATCATCGCTCTGGGGCGCAATTATGCGTGATAGCCTGCCATATGCTTTGGCGGCTGAGCTGGAGGATATATACCAGTGGACAGTCGATTTCTTTGGTATACAGAAGGGTGACCACTTTACCGTCATCTACGACGAGAAACTTATCGACACAACACACGTAGGCATAGGTCGCATATGGGGTGCGAAGTTCAACCACGCTGGCAAAGATGTATATGCTATACCCTTCAAGCAGGG
>JAFNUH010000030.1 GCA_017384185.1 Alistipes sp. | reverse complement strand
TAGTCGTCATACCGCACAGGCAGAAAACGCACCGCCACATCGTCGCTCCAGCTCTGCTCAACAAGCTCCTCGCTGAGCGTAACATCGTAGTCGATTGAGGTCTCACGCAGCTCCGTGCGTGCCGCCTGCTCAGCCCAGTCGCCCGCCCCGTCACGCACCACAACGAGATACTCCGCAGCGCCCTCATTTGCCTCTATGCCAAGAAGATGCGCAACACCTCGCAACAGCTCGCCACCATCCACGGCAACCACCGCCTCGTGCTCTCGCTCGTTAAACGGCTCTGCCGTAGGGTCCCCAGCGTGGCACATAATCACATCGTTGCGGGGCGTGGAGGGGAGCCTCAGCTCGACCCTGCGCCCCGACTGCAGCTGCGACGCCTTAGCCATAGCCCCACCATCGTAGGTGAAGATATTTTTGGGCAGCTTGTAGCCCACCGCCACATCGCAGCGCTCGCCGTCAATGTAAATCTCTACCATAGCTTCACGCCCTCCTCAGCGGCACGAATATCAACCTCGATGATACCCATCTGACCACACTTCGCAGGCATCACACGCTCGGTGGTAATCTCCACACGTTGCAGCTCGCACCCCTTGACCAGCCACGCCTTGGGCGTTGAGAGTATCGAGCTGAGTGCCTCGATTTGCATCTGCGGCTCGTATGCCGAGATGAGCTTCAACTCATTCTCACGCTCAGCAGCGCCCGCCTCACGACCCCATATGCTCTCCATACGCTTGCGTGCCGCCTCGATAAGCACACTCTTGCGCAGCGGGAAGGTGTAGAGCTCGGGGGCGAGCCAATCGTTGAGCCACGCTATGCGGCGAGCACCTCTGAGGTTCGATTTGATGTCGTAGTCGTAAACCGTCTCAGCCTCGCCATCGACCATAATCGTCACACGCATCTGGTCAGCCCACTCACGTCCGAGAGCCGTCACAGCCACCACACGCTGACCGCCCGAGCCGGGGGCGATTGTGATGCGGTCGGTGCCCTTGCCGAAGAACTCCACCACGACCTCGACCACAATATCGGGATAGGAGTAGAACGATATGAGGTCGAACTCGTCGTGCGCCATCGTGCGGTGCAGGTGCTGGGTGGTGAGCGACAGGAAGTAGGCATCGAGGTCCACCTTGGCAGCTATAAAGTTGCGGGTCGAGGAGGTTGTTCCATTTGCCGATACCTGCACCCTTATCTGCGCTCCCGTATCGACCTCGCCACACGACGTTATGCGCTCGGGCAGCGACACCTTGGCGGCACTGCGCAGGTAGGGGGCAATATCCACCTCGCCCTTGGTTACGCCATACAGACGCTTCGTGCCGAGCAGCTCGCCCGTTGTCTTGTTTGTTATCTTTATTTCAACCTCCTGCTCACGGCTACTCTGCGTGTCAAAGGCGTAGAGGAGTGGCTCCCGAAACGACGAATACGCCTCGGGAAGAGATGTAAATTTCATAATGTTAAGGATTTAGGTGTTTTTAGGAATTGTTAGAAAAAAGTCACAACCTCAGCCGTCGCCGTGGCTGCCACCTCGCCGTGGGGCGTGAGCGTATGGCTCGAATGACGAATCTTCAGATTCTCTACCGCCACCACAAACTCCTCGCTCGAGAGCGACGAGAATAGCTCAACCACATCCTGCTCAAGCCTCGTCCAGATGCTCTCACGCTCCTCGGGAGGTAGCTTCGCACCGGCATCCATAGCGTGCAGCGTGACGGCATAGACCACCTTGCCGTGCTTGCGCCCCTGCATCGACGAGAACTCGGGCGGCGTGAGCCACATTGCGGGGTAGGTGTTAATCATCTTCGCCATCTCTCTCGGCTCGGCGGTGTAGAAGTGGTAGCCGTCGGCTGTGGCGATACGCCCAACGGCTTGGGTAAGGGTTTTTCTGTTCATTTTTAGGGTGTTAAGGGTCGGAGTCTGTGCAGACAGACCCTGAATGTTTATAACTATGTTGAAATGATGTTTCTCTTTGTTGATAACCGATGCTCGCTCCTGCGTTACTGCAAGAGCCTTAGCTAATTAACAACGGAATCGGAATTGTTGAAAAGTGGTATTACAGATGTCACTCTCGCTGTTGAGATGTTTATAACTACCACCTTTGCGAGGATTTTTCGAGGGGCATTCCCTGAGGCTTTGCGGCGTGAATAAGAGTTGGACGACATAATTTGAAAGTTAAAATATTTAACACTATATTATATTTGTGTCGCACGCTCCACCTTCAGGAAATCCCCTCTAAACGGTAATCTATGGCACTTACGACACTGCAAATATAATACACGAAAAAGCGTTTGTCAAGTATTTTAACAATAAAAATTCAATTATTTATCAAATATTTTAACCTCCCGTAGCTAACTCACTAATTATCAGCCACCAAAATTTTCGCTTTTTTTCGCCCCACAGCGCCGCAATCTCCGCAAAGAAATAAGCGCTATAAGAATTATAGGTTTTACAAGAGCTATAAAAGTCGCCTATAACACTTATACCTCCCATAACACTTATAACTCCTATTAACCCACAAAAATCCACGAAAATCCTCTGCAATTTCAATAATATTTATAACTTTGCAAGTTATAATGCGCATTATGCGTGTGCGTGCGCACGTATGCGAGGAAAACCATAAACCTACCTATGCTCGAGAAATTGGCAAAACAGACCGCCATCTATGGCATCAGCACAATAGTCGTCAGACTGTTGAGCTACCTGCTTACGCCCATCTACACCCGAGTATTTGGTCAGGCAGCATACGGCATCGTCACCGACGTCTATGCCCTCATCCCCTTTGCGCTGGTACTCCTCTCAATGGGTATGGAGTCGAGCTACTTCCGCTTCTCGGCTAAGGCTGAGGCTGAGGGTGGCACCGCCGACGAGATTCGCCGCCGCAAGCGCCACCTCTTCGCCACAACGTGGGGCGCAACGCTCGTCGCCTCGACACTCTTCTTCGCCCTGATAGCCCTGCTGCGTGAGGATGTGGCACGAGCAATGGGCGAGGCGTATGTCGGACACGAGGAGTATATCCTGATGGTCGCCGCCATCATCTTCTTCGACGTGGCTACGATGATACCCTTCTCCCGCCTGCGTGAGCAGGGACGTGCGCTGACCTTCGTTGCGCTGAAGGCGTGCAACGTGGTTATCAACGTCACGCTCGCCATACTGTTCGTTGCCATCGGCTTGTTCGATAGCGACTTTGGCGTGGGCTGGGTCTTTGTAACGAATCTTGTTGCGAGTGTGGCTACTTTGCTACTCATCCTCCCCACCACCGAGCGCACCCTGCCCCGCATCGACACCCGCCAGCTGCGCACCATCCTTGCATACTCGCTGCCGCTACTCATAGGTGGCATTGCGGGCACAGCCAACGAGTTCATCGACCGCCAGATGATTAAGTATATCATCCCCGACGAGGCTATGGCTCAGTTGGGCATCTATGGCGCCATCTGCAAGATTGCCGTTGTGATGACCCTCTTCACGCAGATGTACCGCCTGGCTGCCGAGCCCTTCTTCCTCTCGAACTTTACGAAGGAGGAGTTCGTTGAGTCGAACGCCGCAGCGCTGAAATATTACGTTATGGCGTCGATGATGATATTCCTCGGCATCGCCCTCTTCCGTGACCTCTTTGCACTGATTGTGGGTCGTGACTTCCGTGAGGGTATCTTCATCCTGCCCGTCATCTTGGGTGGCAACGTCTTGGCAGGCGTGTGGCTCAACCTCTCGTTCTGGTATAAGCGTGAGGAGAAGACCCGCTTCGCCGTCTATGTCACCTTCGTGGGTCTGGCATTCACCGTTGCGATGAACCTGCTGCTGCTCCCCCGCTGGGGATACTACGGAGCTGCGTGGGCACGTTTTATCGCCGAGGCGGCTATGGTTGGCGTGAGCTACTACCTCAACCGCCGCTACTTCCCCACGCCCTACGACGTGCGTCGCATCGTGGAGTATGTTCTCTTGGGCTTGGCACTCTTTGCCCTGAGCGAGATGGCTCTGCCCCACGTTGGCGAACTACCCCGCTACGGCATAAATATCGTGCTGCTGCTCACCTTTGTCGGCTATGCCGTGTGGCGTGAGAACATCAACGTAAAGGCTCTTATGCGCTCTGTTGTGCGCCGCCGCTAAATATGAAAAACTAAAAACGAAATATTATGAAAGTAAAGATTGTAAACCACTCAAAACACGCTCTTCCCGAGTACCAGACACCCCTGTCGGCGGGTCTTGACATACGTGCAAACCTCGATGAGAGCGTAACCCTGCGCCCGCTGGAGCGTGCTATGATTCCTACGGGATTGTTTGTTGAGCTTCCCGAGGGTTGCGAGATGCAGATTCGCCCCCGCAGTGGCTTGGC
>JAFNUH010000029.1 GCA_017384185.1 Alistipes sp. | reverse complement strand
AGGCGAGGTCGAGGCTGGCGATGTGGTTGTCATCCGCTACGAGGGACCTAAGGGTGGTCCTGGTATGCAGGAGATGCTCTACCCCACCTCTTACCTCAAGTCAAAGCACTTGGATAAGGCGTGTGCGTTGATTACCGACGGACGCTTCTCTGGCGGAACATCAGGTCTTTCGATTGGTCACGTATCACCTGAGGCGGCTTCGGGCGGTGAGATTGGCATTATCCGCAATGGCGACATTATCGACATCGACATCACGGCTCGCTCAATCAATCTCCGCATCTCGGACGATGAGCTTAAGGAGCGTATGGCAGCGTGGACTATACGAAAACCTCAAAACCGTGACCGAGTAGTGCCGCAGTCGCTCAGAGCATACTCTCTACTGGTATCCTCTGCCGACCAGGGCGCAGTAAGAATCGTTCCCGAGGAGTAAACAATTTTAGACTACAACCAAACTAAATATGGCTTTTTCAGGTTTTTCAGATAATACAACACCTCAACAGCAGAGGAATTTACCTCGCATCTCAGGCTCAGAGGCGGTTATCCGCTCATTCCTTGCCGAGGGCGTTGACACCATCTTCGGTTATCCGGGTGGCGCCATCATCCCCGTATATGATGCGCTCTACGATTATCGTGAGCAGATAAATCACATACTCGTACGTCACGAGCAGTGCGCTCTGCACGCAGCGCAGGGTTATGCACGTGCAACGGGCAAGACGGGAGTCTGCATCGTGACATCGGGTCCTGGTGCTACAAACACCGTAACAGGCTTGGCAGATGCTATGCTCGACTCTACACCCGTAGTGTTGATTAGCGGTCAGGTGGCATCAAGCACACTGGGAACAGACGCCTTCCAGGAGATTAACTTCATCGAGATTACTAACTCTGTAACGAAGTGGAACTGCCAGGTAAAGCGTGCCGAGGATATTCCTGAGGCTATTGCAAAGGCGTTCTACATCGCATCGAGCGGTCGTCCGGGTCCCGTTGTGATTGACATCACGAAGGATGCACAGAACGGTTTGATGAACTTCGATTATAAGCCTATGAAGTTTATCCGTAGCTACATCCCTCACCACAACATCAACAACGACCAAATTTTGGAGGCTGCACGTCTGATAAATCTCTCTCGCAAGCCTATGGCACTCATTGGACAGGGTGTTATCCTGGGCGGTGCAGAGCAGGAGCTGAAAGAGTTTTTGGAGAAGAGCGGTATTCCCGCAGCAGCGACACTGCTAGGTTTGTCGGCACTGCCATCGGACCATCCGCAGTATGTTGGTATGCTCGGTATGCACGGCAACTACGCCCCCAATATAAAGAATCGTGATTGCGACCTGCTTATCGCCATCGGTATGCGTTTCGATGACCGTGTGACGGGAGACCCCTCGCAGTTTGGTATCAATGCGAAGATTATCCATATGGAGATTGACCCCGCCGAGGTAAACAAACTTGTCTATGCCGATGTCCCCGTATTGGGCGATGTTAAGAAGACGCTCCCGATGCTTACCGAGAAGGTTACAAAGAACGACCACTCGGCGTGGTTGGATGAGTTCCGAGTATGTTACAATATCGAGCGTGAGGATGTTATCGAGCCCGCTATCGAGCCTCGTGGCGCACACTTGCGGATGGGCGAGGTTGTAGATGCCGTGGCTAAGGAGTTCGATGACGCAATACTTGTAACAGACGTAGGTCAGCAGCAGATGTTCGCATCACGCTACTTCCGCTTCAAGCGCTCTCGCAGTATCATCACTTCGGGCGGCTTGGGAACTATGGGCTTCGGTCTGCCTGCGGCTATCGGCGCAAAGATTGGAGCACCCGAGCGAGATGTATGTCTCTTCGTTGGCGACGGAGGCTTGCAGATGACCTCACAGGAGCTGGGTACGATATATCAGTCGCAGGTCGGCGTAAAGATTGTTTTGATGAACAACGGCTACCTGGGTATGGTACGTCAGTGGCAGGAGCTATTCTATGATAGACGTTACTCGTTCACCGAGCTTACAAATCCCGACTTCGAGCTTCTGGCTAAGGCTAACCGCATACCCTACCGCTTGGTTGAGCATCACGAAGATTTGGCAGATGCCGTAAAGCAGATGCACCAGACCGAGGGTGCCTTCCTATTGGAGGTAAGAGTAGAGAAGGAGGAGAATGTATTCCCGATGGTGCCTGCGGGTCAGCCCGTACACAACATACGATTGGAGTAAACTAACACAATGAGAAGATGGAGAAGGAGTTTATCATAACCGTATTTTCAGAGAACAAGGTCGGTCTGTTGAGCCAGATCACAACGGTTTTCACCCACCGCAACGTAAATATTGAGTCGTTGACAGCCTCAGAGTCGGCTATCGAGGGCATACATAAATACACTATCTTCGTAAAGAATGACGAGGAGAAGGTTACAAACCTTGTAAAGCAGATTGAAAAGAAAATCGACGTGCTGAAGGTATTTTGCTACTCGCCCAGCGAGGTGGTTCTGCAGCAGGTCGCACTCTATAAGGTGCAGCGTGGACGCAACGTAGAGGATTTGGTGCGTCGTCACAATGTCCGTATTTTGGATATTCACGACGATTTCATCGTTCTGGAGAAGACGGGTCACAAGCAGGAGATTAACGAGCTGTACCAGATGCTCTCACCCTACGGATTGTATCAGTTCGTATGTTCGGGACCGGTGGCAATTATCAAGTCACGCCGAGAACTTTTGGATGAGTATCTTGACTATGTAAAAGAGTACCAGAAGAATCTGGAATAAATAAGAGTTTTTGAAAATTAATAACAATAAAAATTTACAACTATGGCAAAGATGATTTTTGGTGGCGTTGAGGAGAACGTCGTAACACGTGAGGAGTATCCATTGGCAAAGGCTTTGGAGACATTGAAGGATGAGACTATCGCCGTTATCGGTTATGGTGTTCAAGGTCCTGGTCAGTCACTCAACCTTCGTGACAACGGTTTCAACGTTATCGTAGGTCAGCGTAAGGATTCAAAGAGCTGGGATAAGGCCGTTGAGGATGGCTGGGTACCGGGCGAGACATTGTTCGACATCGAGGAGGCTTGCCAGAAGGCAACCATCATCGAGTACTTGCTCTCAGACGCAGGTCAGATTTCAGTTTGGCCCACCGTTAAGAAGCACCTCACAGCAGGTAAGGCTCTCTACTTCTCACACGGTTTTGGCATCACATATAAGGAGCGCACAGGCATTGTTCCTCCCGCAGATGTTGACGTTATCTTGGTAGCTCCTAAGGGTTCAGGTACATCACTCCGCCGTATGTTCTTGCAGGGTCGTGGTTTGAACTCAAGCTACGCTATCTTCCAGGATGCAACTGGTAAGGCTTGGGACCGTGTTATCGCACTCGGTATCGGCGTAGGTTCAGGTTACTTGTTCGAGACTACATTCAAGCGTGAGGTTTACTCAGACCTTACAGGTGAACGTGGTACGTTGATGGGTGCTATTCAGGGTATCTTCGCAGCACAGTACGAGGTATTGCGTCAGAATGGTCACACACCCTCTGAGGCATTCAACGAGACCGTTGAGGAGCTTTCACAGAGCTTGATGCCCCTTATCGCTGAGAACGGTATGGACTGGATGTATGCAAACTGCTCTACAACAGCTCAGCGTGGTGCACTCGATTGGTGGAAGAAGTTCCGTGACGCTACAATGCCCGTATTCGAGGAGTTGTACAGCGAGGTAGCTTGCGGCAACGAGGCACAGCGCAGTATCGACACAAACTCACAGCCCGACTATCGTCAGAAGTTGGAGCAGGAGCTCAAGGAGATGCGTGAGACCGAGATGTGGCAGGCAGGTGCGGTTGTTCGTAAGCTCCGCCCCGAGAATAACTAATCGTATAAAATTAACATATCTGATAATGGGCCCCACGAGGGCCCGTATCGGGTTATATAGCTGAACTATTATGAGCGAAAAAGTATATATATTCGACACCACGTTGCGTGACGCCGAGCAGGTACCGGGATGCCAGCTCAACACGATCGAGAAGATTGAGGTAGCACGTCAATTGGAGAAGCTCGGTGTCGATATTATTGAGGCGGGATTCCCCATCTCAAGTCCGGGTGATTTCAACTCTGTTGTTGAGATCTCTAAGGCTGTTACAAACCCCACAATCTGTGCCTTGACACGTGCCGTAAAGAAGGATATCGATGTTGCAGCACAGTCGTTGGAGTTTGCCAAGCGTGGTCGTATCCACACCGGTATCGGCACATCAACATACCACATCTACGAGAAGTTGCGTATGACCCCCGAGACGGTTATGGAGCAGGCTGTCGAGGCTGTGAAGTATGCACGTCGTTTTGTTGACGATGTAGAGTTCTATGCCGAGGATGCAGGTCGTACCGACGAGGAGTTCCTGGCACGTGTCGTAGAGGCTGTTATTGCAGCGGGTGCTACCGTTGTTAACATCCCCGACACTACGGGCTACTGCTTGCCGAGCGAGTACGGAGCAAAAATCGCCTACCTTATGAACAACGTTCCCAACATCGACAAGGCTATCATATCAACCCACTGCCACAACGACCTCGGTATGGCTACGGCTAACACGTTGGCTGCCGTACAGAATGGTGCTCGTCAGGTGGAGGTTACTATCAACGGTCTTGGTGAGCGTGCGGGTAACACAGCTTTGGAGGAGGTTGTTATGGCAATCAAGTGCCACAAGAACCTCGACTTCGAAATTGGCATCGACTCAAAGCAGATTATCACCACAAGTAAGCTCGTATCGAACCTTATGCGTATGCCCGTTCAGGCAAATAAGGCTATCGTCGGTCGTAATGCCTTTGCACACTCATCGGGTATCCACCAGGATGGTGTATTGAAGAGCCGTGAGACATACGAGATTATCGACCCCGAGGATGTAGGCGTTGACCAGTCAAGCATCGTCTTGACGGCTCGTAGTGGTCGTGCTGCATTGAAGCACCACCTTGCCGAGATTGGTTTCAACCCCGAGAACGAGGAGTTGGATGAGATTTACCAGCGTTTCTTGGAGCTTGCCGATAAGAAGAAGATGGTTACAACACGTGACCTTGAGGTGCTTATCGGTACGGCAGCATCACGTCGCCGTATGAGCATTCAGCTCACAGGCTTGCAGATTGTCTGCGGTAAGTCAAGCATCCCGACAGCTACCGTTCAGATCAGCTTCGATGGTGACACCTTCACCGAGACAGCTTGCGGTAATGGTCCCGTAGATGCTGCTATTACGGCAGTTAAGAATATTACAAAGCGTCGTGTACACATCGAGGAGTACTTGGTGCAGGCTATCACACGTGGTAGCGATGACTTGGGTAAGGTACATATGTCAATCTCTCACAAGGGTAAGATATACCACGGCTTTGGAGCCAACACCGACATCGTAACCGCTTCGGTTGAGTCATTCATCGATGCAATTTCAAAAATAGCATAACAATGAATACCTTATTCGATAAGATTTGGGATGCACATACGGTCCGTGTCATCGACGGCGGCTCGTGCGTTCTCTATATCGACCGTCAATATATCCACGAGGTGACAAGTCCGCAGGCTTTTGCGGGCTTGCGCCAGCGTGGTATCGAGGTTTTCCGTCCCCAGCAGGTTACGGCAAGCCCCGACCATAATATCCCCACAACAAACCAGCACCTCCCTATCGCTGAGCCTCAATCGGCAGAGCAGGTAGCAACACTGGAGCGTAACTGCGCCGAGAATGGTATCACAATATTCCCCATCGGCTCTGAGCGCAACGGTATCATCCACGTTATTGGTCCTCAGACAGGTCTTACACAGCCTGGTATGACTATCGTATGCGGCGACAGCCACACCTCAACACACGGAGCGTTGGGTTGCGTAGCGTTCGGTATCGGCACAAGCGAAGTGGAGATGGCTCTCGCATCGCAGTGTATCCTGCAGTCGAAGCCCAAGAGTATGCGTATAAATATCGAGGGAGAGCTCGGCAAGGGTGTATGCTCAAAGGATATTATCCTCTACATCATCTCTAAGCTCGGCACGGGCGGTGGCACAGGTCACTTCGTAGAGTTTGCAGGCTCGGCTATCCGTTCACTCTCTATGGAGGCTCGTATGACCATCTGTAATATGAGTATCGAGATGGGCGCACGTGGCGGTATGATTGCCCCCGACCAGACAACATTCGACTATTTGAAGGGTCGTGAGTTTGCCCCCAAGGGTGAGGAGTGGGATGCAGCCGTAGAGCGTTGGAGCAAGCTCTGCTCGGACGATGACGCAGTGTTTGACAAGGAGGTTACGTTCGATGCTGCCGACATCCAGCCTATGATTACCTACGGAACAAATCCTGGTATGGGTATGGCTATCGATGCAGAGATTCCCTCGTCAGCGGATATGGATACTGCATCGAAGGTATCATACGCTAAGGCACTCGGATATATGGGCTTTGCCGAGGGCGAGAAGATGATTGGCAAGAAGGTGGATTACGTCTTTGTTGGTAGTTGCACAAATGGTCGCATCGAGGATTTGCGTGCCTTTGCTCACTTCGTAAAGGGTAAGAAGAAGGCAGATAATATCACAGCGTGGATTGTACCAGGCAGTAAGGAGGTAGAGCGTATGGCTATCGAGGAGGGTCTGCGTGACATCCTTGATGAGGCAGGCTTTGAGCTTCGCCAACCGGGATGCTCGGCGTGCCTTGCGATGAACGAGGATAAGATTCCCGCAGGAAAGTATTGCGTAGCAACATCAAACCGTAACTTCGAGGGTCGTCAGGGTCCCGATGCTCGCACTATGTTGGCTGGTCCGCTGGTGGCGGCTGCGGCGGCAGTTACGGGTGTTATTACCGACCCCAGAGAGTTGATGTAAAACCGATGAAGAAACACAGTTATGAGAAATAAATTCACTACACTAACCTCTACGGCAGTACCCCTGCCCATCGAGAACATCGACACCGACCAGATTATCCCCGCGCGCTTCCTGAAGGCAACGACTCGCGAGGGCTTTGGCGAGAATCTCTTCCGCGATTGGCGTTACGACAAGGAGGGTAATCCAAAGGCCGACTTTGTGATGAACTCACCCATCTACGGTGGTGAGATTTTGGTTGCAGGCAAGAACTTCGGTTGCGGCTCAAGCCGTGAGCACGCTGCGTGGGCTATCGACGGAGCAGGTTTCCGCGCTGTGGTATCGAGCTTCTTCGCAGACATCTTCCGCAACAATGCCT
>JAFNUH010000201.1 GCA_017384185.1 Alistipes sp. | reverse complement strand
CGCCAATGCCGATATGGAGGAGTTGGAGGATTGCTTGAAGCGTGCGCAGGCACAGCGTTTCCGTATCATCGTGACCGACGGTGTATTCTCAATGGATGGCAATGCTGCTCCGTTGGATAAGATTTGCGCCTTGGCGGAGAAGTACGACGCTCTGGTGATGGTTGACGAGTGCCACTCGGCAGGTGTGTTGGGTGCTACGGGTCGTGGTATCACCGAGCTCTACAACTTGCGTGGCGAGGTAGATATCCTCACAGGTACGCTGGGCAAGGCATTCGGCGGTGCTGTGGGTGGCTTCACAACAGGTCGCAAGGAGATTATCGATATGTTGCGTCAGCGCTCACGTCCCTACCTCTTCTCTAACTCATTGCCCCCCGCAGTAGTTGGTGCCGGCATCGAGATGTTCAAGATGTTGGAGGAGAGTGACGAGTTGCACGACCGCCTGGCTGCAAACGTGGAGCACTTCCGTGCGAAGATGGTTGCCGCAGGCTTTGACATCAAGCCTACACAGTCGGCTATCTGCGCCGTGATGTTGTACGACGCAAAGCTCTCGCAGGACTTCGCTGCCAAGTTGCAGGAGGAGGGTGTATTCGTAACAGGTTTCTACTACCCCGTAGTGCCTAAGGGTCAGGCTCGTATCCGTGTGCAGGTGTCGGCAGGTCACACCACCGAGCAGTTGGACCGCTGCGTAGAGGCATTTGTTAAGATTGGTAAGGAGTTGGGTGTATTGAAATAATAGATTATGGCAAAGAGTACATTAGACGCAACGGATAGAAAAATCCTGCGCTTCCTGATTAAGAACGCCCGCACGCCCTTCCTTGAGATTGCACGTGAGTGCGGTATCTCGGGTGCTGCCATCCACCAGCGCATAAAGAAGCTGGAGGATATGGGTGTTATTCAGGGTAGCCGCCTTGTGGTGGCTCCCAAGTCGTTGGGCTTCGATGTGTGCGCCTTCATCTCGATTCGTGTGAGCGATATTACTCGCCAGCAGGATACCGTAGAGCAGTTGCGCCATATTCCCGAGATTGTTGAGTGTCACTACATTACAGGTTCGTACAACCTTATGGTGAAGCTCTACTGCATCGACAACGAGCACCTGATGCGCACCATCTTCGACAAGATTTTGCACGTTCAGGGTGTGTCGAGTACGCAGACCTATATGTCGCTCAACGAGTCGTTCCAGCGTGAGATACACGTTGACTGCTTAGACTATTAGTATTACAAGAGATGATAGAGAAGAATTACGTAAGAGAGGAGCATTACGATGCCGAGCGCATCGAGAAACTTGCATACCACTACCGTGAGATACTCTCGCTCTTGGGCGAGGACCCCGAGCGTGAGGGGCTGATAAAGACCCCCGAGCGTGTGGCGAAGGCTATGTCGTTCGTGACGAAGGGCTACTCGCAGGACCCCGTGGAGATTATCAACTCGGCAACCTTTCAGGAGGAGTACAAGCAGATGGTGTTGGTCAAGGATATTGAGCTATTCTCGATGTGCGAGCACCATATGATGCCCTTCGTGGGTAAGGCGCACGTGGCATACATCCCCAATGGTCGCATCACGGGTCTCTCGAAGATTGCACGTGTTGTGGAGTGCTACTCACGTCGCTTGCAGGTGCAGGAGCGTCTGACGGTGCAGATTCGTGACTGCATACAGAAGGCGCTGAACCCGATAGGTGTGGCTGTTGTCATCGAGGCGAGCCATATGTGTATGCAGATGCGTGGCGTGGAGAAGCTCGGCTCGGCAACGACAACATCGGCATTCACGGGTGTCTTCCTCAAGGATACGAGAACACGTGAGGAGTTCCTGACGCTGATTAGTAACAAGTATCGTTAAATGACACAAGCGCAGAGATAGGAATTATAAGAGTTATAAGTGCTATAATACCCATAACACTTATAATACCTATAAAAACAAGAAAACAACAACAAAAACACTACCCATACAATGAAGAAAATTATCTTATCGCTTGTTTGCCTGGTGATGGCGGCAGGCGTGGCGTGTACACGTACGTCGGAGATAAAGGTTATGTCGTACAACATCCGCCTAAGCTCTGGTACGATGGCTGCCGACAGCATTTACCACTGGGAGCACCGCAAGCAGGCTTCGCTGAACCTTATGCACGAGGAGCGTCCCACGGTCTTCGGCCTGCAGGAGGCGTGCCCCGACCAGATGGATTATATGGTGGAGAATCTGCCCGAGTATGGCTACATCGGCGTAGGTCGTGACGACGGCAAGCGCAAGGGTGAGCATATGTCAATATTCTACCTCAAGGATGAGGTGGAGCTTATCGATGGTGGCACATTCTGGCTCTCGGAGACTCCCGACGAGGTGACAAAGGGTTGGGATGCGGCGTGCTTCCGTACCTGCACGTGGGCTATTCTGAAGAAGAAGGATACAGGCAAGAAGTTCGTATATCTGAACACTCACCTCGACCATAAGGGTAAGGTGGCACGTGAGGAGTCTATCAAGCTCATCGTTGAGCGTGCTGAGAAGCTGACAGGCGGTAAGTTGCCCGTGTTTATTACAGCAGACTTCAACTCACGCACCTCGGATGCCATCTTCAAGCCTATGCAGGCTGCGATGCTCGACGCACGTGAGAAGGCTATCACAACTGACGAGCGTGGCACACTCAACTGCTGGGGTACGACACCTCCGGGCGTGGTTATCGACCACATCTTCTTCCGTGGTGCCGAGGCGCAGAAGTTCGAGGTGTTGCGTGACAAGGATTATGGTGCGCCGTATGTTTCAGACCATTATCCGGTGATGCTGACTGCAATTCTATAAGATAAGTATTATAGGTGTTATAGGTATTATAGGATTTATATAATACTTATACCACTTATAACTCTTATAATACTTATAACACCTATACCACCTATAACTATTAAAGAGTATGAGAAAGATATTATATAGCTTGATGGCGGCTGTGGCGATTTTGTCGGCGGGTTGCACATCGACACCCCAAGAGAATGAGGTGCGTGTTATATCGTATAACATCCGTTACCTGAACAACAAGGATGGCGACAACAGCTGGGATTTCCGCAAGCAGGCATCTATCAATATGGTAAACGATGAGCGCCCGACAGTCTTCGGATTGCAGGAGGCGGTGAAGGCGCAGGTAGATTTCTTAGCTGAGAACCTGCCCAACTATGCTCACTACGGCGTGGGTCGTGACGACGGCAAGGAGAAGGGCGAGTTTATGGCTATCTTCTACGACACAGAGGAGGTGGAGCTGCTCGACAAGGGTACCTTCTGGCTCTCGGCAACACCCGAGACACCCTCGAAGGGTTGGGATGGTCAGTGCTTCCGCACCTGCACGTGGACAATATTCAAGTGCAAGGCGACGGGCGATAAGTTCGCATTCTTCAACACTCACCTCGACCATCGTGGCAAAGAGGCACAGCGTGAGGGTATGAAGACCATCGTGAAGATGATTCAGGAGAAGGTGGGCGCTGATGTTCCCGTATTCCTCTCGGGCGACTTCAACACACGCACCGACAACCCCATATATGAGCCTCTGAAGGCTATTATGACCGACTCACGTGAGTTGGCAGCCGAGACCGACCACCGTGGCACATACACAGGCTTCCGTGTGAGAGAGAATCCCGTCGTTGTGGACCACATCTTCGTGCGTGGCGCCGAGGTGGATAAGTTCCAGGTGTTGTGCGACAAGAACTACGGCGCAGAGTATATTTCGGATCATTATCCGGTGCTCTCTGTAGTACGTTTTTAAGATATAGGGAAAGAATTATTGCTCATTACCGCATACCCTGCGGCTTCCAGCCGCAGTTGCAAATCTGACCCACCCCCAAACCCCCGCCTCAGGCAGGGGCTTCGGTCGCCTAACGGCTCCGTGGGTTGCAGCAAGGAAGGTAAGCGGTAAAGGGGATAAAAATATAAGTGCTATAAGAATTATAAGTATTATACCACCAGCAGCGGATATATCCGTAGGCAAAATATAACACCTATAACACCTATAACACCTATAACACCCATAACACCTATCAAAAAAGAAAACTAACAAAAACTAAAAATAGTATGAAAAAGATTTTTTACGCTATCGTAGCTGCTGCGGCACTCTTTGGTGTGTCGTGCGACAAGACAT
>JAFNUH010000200.1 GCA_017384185.1 Alistipes sp. | reverse complement strand
CGAGTTCTCGCCAGCAGACTATGTAAATCCGCTGGTGGGTACACTTTCAGAGTTTGCCCTCTCGACAGGTAACACCTACCCTGCTATCGCACGACCTTGGGGTATGAACTTCTGGTCGCCGCAGACAGGTAAGATGGGTAATGGTTGGATGTATGTCTATACCGACCACAAGATTCGTGGTTTCAAGCAGACACACCAGCCCAGCCCTTGGATTAACGACTATGGTCAGTTCTCGCTGATGCCCGTTGTAGGCGCTCCCGAGTTCGACCAGGACAAGCGTGCCAGCTGGTTCTCGCACAAGGGCGAGGAGGCTAAGGCATTCTACTACAAGGTATATTTGGCAGAGCACGACGTTTTGACAGAGTTCTCTCCCACCGAGCGTGCCGTATTGTTCCGCTTTACATTCCCCCAGTCGGAGCAGTCGTACGTTGTTGTTGACGCCTTCAACCGTGGCTCACACATCAACATCGACAAGGAGAATAACCGTATCACAGGCTACACCACACGCAATAGTGGCGGTGTTCCCGAGGATTTCAAGAACTACTTCGTCGTAGAGTTTGACAAGCCCTTTGAGTACATCCACACATTCGTTAATGGCGAGCTTACAGATGCTACCGAGCAGACCGAGGACCACGTGGGTGCTGTCATCGGCTTTAAGACTAAGAAGGGCGAGGCTGTTCACGCACGAGTAGCTTCATCATTCATCAGCCACGAGCAGGCAGCCTTGAACCTCAAGGAGTTGGGTGATGACACTCTGGAGGAGCTCACCGAGAAGGGTCGCAAGGCGTGGAACGACGTTCTGGGACGCATCGAGGTTGAGGGCGGTAACTTAGACCAGTATCGCACATTCTACTCTTGCCTCTACCGTGCAACCCTCTTCCCTCAGAAGCACTATGAGATTGACGCTAATGGCGAGGTTGTACACTACAGCCCCCACAACGGCAAGGTTGAGAAGGGTTACTTCTACACTGGCACAGGTTTCTGGGATACATTCCGTTGCTTGTTCCCGTTGTTGAATATGCTCTATCCTTCTGAGAATCAGAAGATGCAAGAGGGCTTCATCAACGTATATAAGGAGAGCGGCTTCTTCCCCGAGTGGTCAAGCCCCGGTCACCGTGGTTGTATGGTTGGTAACAACTCGGCATCTGTATTGGCTGACGCATACCTCAAGGGCATTAAGGTCGAGGACACTAAGACGCTCTTCGAGGGTCTGGTACACGGCACGGAGAATATGCACCCGACAGTATCATCTACGGGTCGTCGTGGTCACGAGTATTACAACACACTCGGCTACGTACCCTACGATGTTAAGATTAACGAGAGCGCAGCTCGCACTCTTGAGTACGCATACGACGACTGGTGTATCTACAAGATGGCTAAGGAGTTGAATCAGCCTCAGGAGGTTATCGACCGCTATGCAAAGCGTGCAATGAACTATCGCAATCTCTTCGATAAGGAGACAAATCTTATGCGTGGTCGTAATGCCGATGGCACATTCCAGAGTCCCTTCTCTCCGCTTAAGTGGGGTGATGCATTCACTGAGGGTAATAGCTGGCACTACACTTGGTCAGTATTCCACGATCCGCAGGGACTCATCGACCTGATGGTTGGTGACGACAAGTTCGTAGAGATGCTCGACTCGGTATTTACCGTACCTCCTATTTATGACGATAGCTACTAT
>JAFNUH010000199.1 GCA_017384185.1 Alistipes sp. | reverse complement strand
ATTCCTACTTCCTTGAGAAGGAGGGTCGTGAGGATATTTTGGAGCTTACGGAGAATATGGCATCGGAGGCTCGTCAGGAGAAGCTGCAGTCGATAGATAACTGTGTCTCGGAGCCGTTGGCGGACTACCGCTTGCAAAAGCCTATCGTGCTGAATTACGAGGTATATGTGGCAAAATTGTTGAACCTTACATCGGCTATCGACTCGTTGTCGAATGCATCACGTGCCGTAAGACAGATAGATTACCGTATGCCTAAGATTGATATTGAACGCCGTTCATTTGTCGATTATCAGGCTATTGAGTTTAGCCAGCGTAGTCCTTATACGACCTCGAATCCCATTCCGGCTTGCGTTGTATATGAGTACGGTACGATTTATCGTATTCTGTTGGGTACATTTAAATATAAGCAGGCTGTATCTATCTTCCGCAACGCTTCGCCACTGTGTGTAGAGACGTTGGAGGATGGTCGTTTTAGCTACTATGCAGGAGGTTTTCATACACGTGCCGAGGCTGAAAAGGCTGTTGAGGTGCTGAAGAAGAAGGGTTTCCGTAATCCTCAGGTTGTTGAGTGGTGTGACGGATATAAAACAAATATCTCGGAGGCTGGAGAGTCAGTGTCGTTCAGATTGGTAATCAGCGGTGCTGCGTTAGATGATACGGCACGAGAGATTATTGCCGAGATGGCTCCCGATTGTCAGCTCTCTCGTCTTTCGGAGGATAGCTTTATTGTCGGAATGTTTGCCAGCCGTGCTATGGCTGACCGTGTGGCGCAGGCCGTGGGTAAGTGCGATGCGGCGCTGGTAATCAATATCGAGGAGATTCGTCCCGAAGAGGATGATGACGAAGAGTAGATGTTAAACGGATAAAATTACAACTATGGGACTTATTGCGTTTCTTGTCTTGTTAGGTGCATTTTTTCTTGTGGCGGAGTTAGTTTTTCTGCCAGGTGTAACCTTTGGACTTATCTTGTCGCTGCTTAGCTACGGTGCTGCAATATATTTTGCCTTTGCCCGTTTGGGCTTTGTTGCAGGTGTTATTACTATCGTAATTGTTGCGGCTTTGTCGTTGCTTGTAACCGTCTTGTCGTTGCGAGCTAAGACTTGGCAGCGTTTGGCACTCAAAGATAAGGTCACAAGTAAGAGTATGGATACTCCTGCCGAGAGTGTGAGTGTCGGTGCTCGTGGTCGTTGCGTGTCACGCCTGTCGCCTATGGGTAAGGTGGATATCGACGGCAAGGTGTATGAGGCAAAGTCGGTAGATGCATATATCGACCAGCGTAGCGAAGTTGAGGTTGTCGGCTTCGAGAACTTTACGGTGATAGTGAAGAGAGTAGATTAAGTATAATTGCAAGTAATTAATGTAAAAACCTTAAAACAATATAGTTATGACAGAATTTCAGATTGGATTCGTAGCGCTTGTCGGTGTTCTTGTGCTGATTGCTATATGGATTATATTCTATTTTATCCCCGTGGGATTGTGGTTCTCGGCTTTGGTGTCGGGTGTAAAGATTAATCTT
>JAFNUH010000198.1 GCA_017384185.1 Alistipes sp. | reverse complement strand
GGCGCGAAGGAGGGTTTTTTGAACTGGGTAGTGGCGGAGTTTTGCGAGATGTTTAGCGACAAGATAAGTGTGATCTAATCCGCGTTCGCGGATGTGACGATGGATGGTGGGCAGGGGTACAACTACAACTGGCACGAGATATGAAGCTCACACGTGAGTACGAGATCAACTACCTTAAGGAGAATGGCTACGAGGCTGACTTTACAAAGTTGGAGTACTCTATCAACAAGGGTGTATGGGGTACATCAGTAGGTGGTAAGGAGACTCTCTGCTCGGCTACCAACTTGCCCGACACGGCTTACCCTTCGCAGCTTCAGAAGGAGGGTACTGAGTCTTTGGAGATTGAGTTCCGCAATGGCGAGGTTGTAGGCGTAAATGGTGAGGCTGTTTGTGGCGTAGCTGCTATCAACAAGTTGGAGGCTATTGGTTCGGCTTGGGCTATTGGTCGTGATACACACGTTGGCGATACTATCGTAGGTATCAAGGGTCGTGTAGGTTTCGAGGCTGCAGCTCCTATGCTTATCATCAAGGCTCACGAGCTTTTGGAGAAGCATACGCTTACTAAGTGGCAGCAGTATTGGAAGGATCAGTTGGGTACTTGGTACGGTATGTTTATGCACGAGGCTATGTACTCTGAGCCCGTTATGCGTGACATCGAGAAGTTCTTGGAGAACAGCCAGCGCAACGTATCTGGTAAGGTATTTATCACTCTTCGTCCTTATACTTTCACTTTGGTAGGTATTGAGTCTGAGCACGATTTGATGAATGCTAAGTTTGCTGAGTATGGCGAGATGAACAACGCTTGGACAGCCGACGATGTTAAGGGCTTCACCAAGATTACATCTATGCCGTTGAAGATTTATCACGCTGTAAACGACGAGGAGTAAGTTTGTCTAAAAACAAAAATTAACGTACAAACCTTTGGATTCGCAACCTATGGAGCGTAGCGACCAAAGTCCCCTGCCTGAGGCGGGGGATTAGGGGGGTGGGTCAGACTTGTAAATGCGGCTATAAGCCGCAAGGTATGCCGAGAATAGCAGGAAGGCATTGAGGTTTGTGCAATTCCATAATTAAAACTACAATGATTAGAGTAGCAATTGCAGGTGGTGCGGGTTATACGGCAGGCGAGCTTATTCGTCTGCTTGTAAACCACTCTGCCGTAGAACTTAAATATATCCAGAGCGGCTCGCACGATGGTGAGCCTATCCACTCGGTACATAGCGACCTTATTTACAGCGACCTCAAGTTCTCGAATATCAACTTCGAGGATATCGATGTCCTCTTTATCTGTATGGGTCACGGTAACTCGGCTAAATTCTTGGAAGAGAATCCCGTTCCCGCTACGGTTAAGATTATCGATTTGAGCAACGATTTCCGCTTGAAGGCTGATGCTGGCGAGTTTGTTTATGGAGCGCCGGAGCTTAACCGTGACCAGATTAAGGGTTGCCGTTGCGTGGCAAATCCTGGTTGTTTTGCAACATCTATCAACCTTGCGTTGATGCCTCTGGCTGCGGCAGGTATCTTGCCCGAGGAGGTTACCGTGACGGGTATTACAGGCTCTACGGGTGCTGGACAGAAGCCTACGCAGGATACACACTTCAGCAACCGTAACTCTAACCTCTCAAACTATAAGGT
>JAFNUH010000197.1 GCA_017384185.1 Alistipes sp. | reverse complement strand
TCTCGCCTTGCGACTAAGGTGTAAGTGGTTTATAATCAATATGAAACGAATTGCGATAATAATTTCGGTTGTAACTCTGCTGCTGTATATGGCAATAAGTCTTGCCGTATTGTCACGTCACGGCTACTTTGGCGAGCATTATTCGCTCTCGTCAGAGCGTATGGAGTATGCCGATAGTGTTATAAATGGAGCTATTGCCGCAGATGATTTTCCGGGAGCTGTGCTGTGTGTCGTACGTCGTGCATTGGATGGCGAGTCTATGGGGCGCATACTCTACCTTAAGGCGTATGGTAACCGTCAAGTATGTTCGGGTCGAGATACGACGAGTGGCGAGTGGATAGCCGATACCATAGCAATGACAACCGACGCAATATTTGACCTCGCATCGGTTAGCAAATGTGTGGGTACTACCCTATCGTTTATGCACCTTGTTGAGAGGGGGCAGGTGCGATTAACTGACAATGTGTCACGATATATTCCCGACTTCAAGCCGTGGGAGAGCAAACCCGAGAAACGAGGTGAGGAGGTGGAGCGTGAGGATATAACCATAAAACACCTTTTGACTCATACGTCTGGTATTCCCGCTGCTATACACGTGCCGTCGTTCCTTCGCCGATATGAGAAGTATGGCGACCCTGCAAAGATGAATCTGCGAGATTCGCTTATAACATACTTGGCAAACGATGCCGCTCGATTGTCACGCCCGGGCGAGGTGATGCGATATAGTTGTTTGAATTTTATCACTTTGCAGGCAATTATCGAGCGTGTTACGGGATGTAGGCTCGATGAGTATGCTCGTCGTGAGGTATTTGAGCCGTTGCAGTTGAAGAATACGTGGTACAATCATATAGACTCCCAGCCACCTTTTGCCGAAGATGCTCCCATTGTTCCCACTGAAGTTCAGGAGGATGGAACCCTCCTCTATGGCGAGGTACACGACCCGACGGCTCGTATTGTTAATCGTGGTGTGTCGGGTAATGCGGGTGTATTCTCTACGGCAGAGGATTTGGCTGTTGTTGCATCTATGTTGATGAATGGTGGCGTTATCCGAACCAACAAAGATGGCTTGCAGGGGCGTATGGGAGCTGATGAGCGTGTGAGATTGTTTTCGCAGGCGGCAGTCGATAAGTTTTTCACCGTGCCTAAGGAGTTTGCCGAGCACGGACGTGCTTTGGGCTGGGATATGTTTTCGGGATATGCGTCAAGCTTTGGCGATATGTTTACGGCAGATTCTACGCCTAACCATACGGGATATACGGGTACCTCGATGGCGATAGATATGGAACGTGGCGTGGCAGTAATTCTGCTAACGAACCGTGTTCACCCGATAGATGACGGCGCTGTGGCACGTACACGAGCCGTGGTGTCAAATATTGTAATGACAGCTTTAGATAAGTAGGAAAGGAGATAATATGCAGGACTTCGTTCACCTTCACGTACACTCACAATATTCGATTCTTGATGGTCAGGCAAGTATTCAGAAACTTGTTGATAAGGCCATTAAGGATGGAATGCGTGGTATTGCCATTACCGACCACGGAAATATGTTTGGCATCAAGGAGTTCTGGAACTACGTCAAGAAGAAGAATGGCGCACGCCGTGATAAGGTCAAGCAGACCTCGGCGGCTGTTGCTGAGTTGCAGGCTGTTATCGATAGCGGTGATGCAACAGAGGAGCAGAAGACGGAGCTGGCTCACCTGAAGGCTGAGTTGGATTCTCTGCCCAAGGAGGATTTTAAGGCTATTATCGGCTGTGAGGTATATGTGGCACGTCGTGGCTTGCAGTTCAAGGAGGGTAAGCAGGACCAGAGTGGTTATCACCTTATTTTGCTGGCTAAGAATAAGACAGGTTATCACAACCTTATCAAGATTGTGTCGAAGGCGTGGACCGAGGGTTTCTATATGCGTCCTCGTACCGACCATTCGGAGCTGGAGAAGTATCACGAGGGCTTGATTTGCTGCTCGGCTTGCTTGGGTGGTGAGATTCCTAAGATGATTACCGCTGGCGATTTGGAGGCGGCAGAAAAGTCTATTCTGTGGCACAAGAATCTCTTTGGTGATGATTATTATCTTGAGCTTCAGTTACATAAGGCTACCGTAGAGCGTGCTAATCACGAGGCTTACGCTATGCAGTTGGAGGTGAATAAGCACCTTATTGACTTCTCGCAGAAGCTTGGCGTGAAGCTTATCTGCTCAAATGATGTACACTTCGTCGATGAGGTACACGCCGAGGCGCACGATAGATTGATTTGCTTGTCAACGAGCAAGGATCTGGATGACCCTAAACGTATGCTCTACTCTAAGCAGGAGTGGATGAAGAGCCGTGCCGAGATGAATGAGATCTTCGGCGATGTGCCCGAATCGCTCGCAAATACGGTGGAGATTTGCAATAAGGTTGAGAGCTACTCTATCGACCACGCACCCATTATGCCCACCTTTGAGATTCCCGAGGAGTTCGGAACAGAGGAGGGTTACAGAGCGAAGTATAGCGAGCAGGACCTCTTCAATGAGTTTACGCAGGACGAGAACGGAAACGTTATAATGTCCGAGACGGATGCGCACAAAAAGATAGAGAAATTAGGAGGTTACGATAAGTTATATCGAATAAAACTTGAGGCAGATTATCTGGCTTACATAACTCTCGAACGTGCTAAGAAGCGTTATGGTGACCCCCTCTCTGACGAGGTTGCCGAGCGTTTGAAGTTCGAGTTGCACATTATGAAGACAATGGGTTTCCCTGGTTACTTCCTTATTGTGCAGGACTTTATCTGTGCCGCACGTGAGCAGTTGGATGTGTCGGTAGGTCCTGGTCGTGGTTCGGCTGCGGGCTCGGCTGTGGCATACTGCTTGGGTATCACGCAGATTGACCCTATTAAGTATGACCTGCTGTTCGAGCGTTTCCTTAACCCCGACCGTATCTCTTTGCCCGATATTGATAT
>JAFNUH010000196.1 GCA_017384185.1 Alistipes sp. | reverse complement strand
TTTTTATTTTGTTCAATATTTTTTATTCACGCACGCAACGAATCTGCATTGCGTTGGCACGATACATCTCCTTGCCAGCCTCGTAGCGGTTGTTAACGGCACGAGTGGTGTTCAAGTCGAAGAACATTGAGCGAGCCTTAGTCTTATCCTCTACACCTACGCCCGCTGTCCAATAGTAACCAGTCCACGGCATAGGAACATTCTCGTAACCATAGTTATTAATATTGGTAAGCTTACCATTCTCGAAGCTGCGACGACCTGCGCCAGGCATAAACATCTTCACACCAGTAGCCTTGTCAACAATGTGCCATCCGTACATATTATGTACATTTGCCAAAGCATCCATATCCTCAGCCTCGTCAATATCGAACGCCTCAAATACACCAGCATCGGGCACTCGCCAACCACGAGGGCAGGGGTCATTTACGCTCTTCGCACCACCGCTTGCCCAAAGATTATCATTGTGCGATGAATAAATCCAATCGTAGGCGTTATCCTTTGAGCCGAGGATATAATTCATCGGGTTAAGCATAGCATACTCCTCAGTACCAACACCCTCGTCATCATCAGCATTGATATAATGGAATTTCATAGTTGTGCTCTGGAAATTCCACACTGACTGGTCATTATCGCCTGTGAACTTATAATCCTGAGGACGCACAAACGGATCCTTACGACCCCACTGATAATAAAGACCATACGAACGATAGATGTCATCTATCTTGGTCGAGCCATTGCTATTGTGGTATGCGCCGAGGTTACGGTCCATAAATGTACCTACAGAAGTCTCAATAGCCGTAGTCTCAACATCTGAGCCTGTAACCCACAAGTGCCAGCTCCAAAGAGTATTTCCCTCAGCATCGAATGCAACAACCAATGCATTACCATCGGGAACCTTGGTGTCGATTACCTTGTTATTATCATCCTTAATCTCCTCAGCACCAACAAAGAAGGTAAACTTACCTGTCTTATTATCGTAGCTGCTGTATTTAATCAAGTCATCATCAGTCTGCCACAATACGTAAGCACCATCGGGATTGATTACCTCTGAGCTCTCACCCTTATGTGTAAGGTCGATTGTATAGCGAGTATTCTTCTGTGTAAGAACGTAGCTATTTGAGTACTTATCAGAAAGGTCTTGATACTTATTGAGAAGCGACAAATATGAGGTTGCCGCAACAGATGTACCAGCGGGGGTATAACCACGCAGACGAAGCTCACCGTTCTCCTCAATCTTATTACCATCAGCAGCAAAAGCCGAAGGAGCCTTGATTGTAAGTGTACGATTTACCAAATCAACCTTCTCTACGGTCCAGCCATCGGGAATAGTCGAAACGGTAACACTTGCAATATTACGAGAAGTGAACGGCACTACGACTGTTGCATTGAACTCGGTAACAATCTGACCCGGAACATCGAACAGCAAACCGTAATCCTCGTTCTCCGTACACGACAAAAACATTGACGCACAAACAATTACGCCAACCAATGTAGAAAAAATACCTCGAAAAAGAGTTTTCATATATATCTTTTATCTAAAATCGTTCTCAATATCTCGGCAAATATACCAAAAAACCTGCGATTTTCAACAATGAATAACCAATTATTTCATAATTAAAGGTTAAATCGCACCAAATAGTAAACGTTAGGGCGAGGTATTTATTATCTCAACACAAAAAAAATACCCCAAAAGCGTTAAAAACACCTTTGGGGCATAAGCTATATTTTCAGATTTTACTTCTTCATATCGAGAACCAAAACCTCCTTGGGAGCCATCTTAAGCTCTGAGCCCATCTGAACGTTGCGCTTAGTTACAACATCCACACCATAGCTCTGACCCTTAATAGACTCAGCATAGCGGTCGAGGTTGATAGTAACCTCCTTATTAGCACCGTTGATAAATACCATAACGTTCTTATCGCCCAAATAACGCTCATATACATAAACGCCATTCTGAGGTACGAAGTGCTTCATATCGCCATCAGAGATTACCTTATTACCCTGACGCCAGTGGAGTAGCTTGCTCATATAGCTCCACGCCTCATTCTGCATATCCGAGCGACCCTCGGGAGTAAACCAGCTCTTAGTATCACCAGGCCAGCCACCAGGAACATCCAAACGAACGTTACCATCACCACCAGGACTGCTTGTAGAGCCGTTCATCAACAACTCATAGCCGTAATAAACCTGAGGAGTACCTGTGATAGTAAGCAAGAATGCTGTACCCTGCTTGAAAGCGTCAAGATTCTCAGGTGCAGTACGCAAGAAACGGCTTGTATCGTGATTCTCAAGGAAACGCAACAGATTCTTAATATCGGCATATACGAAGTCGTAACCCAAGTGGTCATAAATACGACCCAAGCTACCATTCTCTGACTTATCGTTGAATACATCGCTTGCCATACCCATCAAAGCGAAGTCCATAACAGACTTGAGGTATGTGTTATTCTTGTTTAGCGGGCTATCCTTCTGCCACCACGATGTACCGATAGCGTGCTCTGTCCAAACCTCACCTACGATGTTAAACTGAGGATACTCAGCCATAACGTCCAAGTTCCACTGACGCATCATATCATAATCGGCATAAGGATATGTGTCCTGACGAATAGCATCAACACGTGCATACTCAATCCACCAAATAGTGTTCTGAATAAGATAACGAGCGATGTGGGGATTTGCCTGATTGATATCCACCTGGAAACCAGAATACTTCATCACATCAGAATCATACTTCGAAGCGTAGTTATCGTAGAAAATAGACTTCTGGTGATTACCACGACGTGAGGGGCTCTCATTAATCCAATCCTTTGCAGGGGGATCCAACACCCAAGGGTGATTACCTCCAATGTGATTGAAGATGATATCCATCACAACACGCAAACCCTTATCGTGAGCCTTCTGAATCAAGCGGCAATAATCCTCATTACCACCCAAGCGACGGTCCACCTGATACATATTAGTTGAGAAGTAGCCGTGATATGAGCCACCACGTGCATCATTCTCCAATACGGGGTTGAGCCAGATAGCTGTAACACCCAAATCTACAAGGTAATCCAAGTGGTCCTCAATACCCTTCAAGTCACCACCGTGACGTGCCATAAACTTCGAGCGGTCAACCTGATACTCAGCACCCATCTCAATCTGATCGTTAGAGGGATCACCGTTAGCAAAACGGTCAGGCATAACAAGATACAACACATCAGAAGAGTCATAGCC
>JAFNUH010000195.1 GCA_017384185.1 Alistipes sp. | reverse complement strand
GTGTCTTCTCCAGCTTCTCGGCAAACGATGATAAAAACTCTCTATCTCTCTCTTCCATATTAGAATGTTCCTAACTTAAATACAATTTTCTGACAATACATCTCACCTGCGGGCAATAACACCGAGGGGAACGATGGCTCGTTAATAGCATTGGGGAAATTCTGGCACTCGATAGCCACACCAGCATAATCCTTATAGCGACCGCCCGACTTGGTAATGGGGCATCCACCCTCCAACCAGTTACCTGTGTAGAGCATAGCACCAGCCTGTGATGAGAGAATCTCTACCTTACGACCCGTAGCCTGGCAGCGCAACTCACCAACCTCCGCCAAGATGTTGGGCTTCCAGCCATCCAAAACGAAGAAGTGGTCGTAACCCTTAAAGTTCTTCATATAGTTGAACTCCGAGAGCAGGTCATCACCAAACTTACGCCACTCGGTAAAGTCCTGAGGCGTACCCTTTACATCGAGATACTTGCCCGTAGGAATCTGCGTAGAGTCCATCTCCAGAACATTCGAGCAGTTCAGGCGCAACTCGTGGTCGAGAATATCCTTACCGCTACCCTCGCCAGCCAAGTTCCAATATGTATGGTTTGTAAGGTTTACGACTGTTGTCTTATCGCTCTTTGCTGCAAAGGTAATCTCCAAATCGTTCTCCTCGCCGAAGTAATAACCCACCTCAACATACAACTCTCCAGGGTAGTTCTGCTCGCCATCGGGTGATACACGTGAGAAGACCACACGATTAGTCTCCACACGGCTCTCCCACAACTGATTTGCAAAGCCCTTTGAGCCTCCGTGCAGGTGGTTAGGACCATTATTGATTTCAAGCGTGTACTCCACACCATCGATAGTCATCTTACCCTTAGCAATGCGGTTTGCCACACGACCTACGCTCTTGCCGCTGGCAGCGCCATCGCCAAAGTAGCTCATAGGATCCTTGTAACCCAACACGATATCATCTACATTACCATCACGGTCGGGAGCCTTCACCGACACGATAGCCGCACCGATGTTACATACCTGCACCTCGCAACCATTATCGTTGCGAAGGGTATAGATTACGATAGCTTCGCCCTCGGGCGTAGCACCCCAAATATGCTGCAAAATCTCCATTACTCGAGAGGTTTAAGGTTTTCGAGGATATAATCAATACGCTTCAAGCACTCATCCTTGCCGATAAATGCTGTAACGTCATACATACCGGGACCCTTACCAGCTCCAACCAACGCTAAACGCAGGGTGTTCATAATTTGACCCATACCATAGCCCTTCTCCTGAATCCAAGCACCTACAACAGCCTCGGTATTCTCCAACGAGAAGTCATCGATTGATGCCAACACCTCACGCACCTCCTTCAGACGTGCAGGGTTCTCGCCCTTCCAATACTTCTTGGTCTGCTTCTCCTCGTAAGAGGTAGGTGCAACAAAGAAGTATGAGGTCAAATCCCATAAGTCAGTAATGAACGAAGCACGCTCCTTCATAATGCCAGCAGCCTTACCTGCCAACTCATCCGAAGTCTCCACGCCGTGCTCCTTAAGAATAGGCTGGAACAACTCAGCCAACTCCTCATCTGTCTTATGGTGCATATACTGAGCGTTGAACCACTTAGCCTTATCGGGCTGGAAGCGTGCGCCTGCCTTCGATACTCGATCCAAAGAGAATGAGTCGATAAGCTCCTGCATCGAGAACAACTCCTGCTCTGTACCGGGGTTCCAGCCAAGCAAAGCCAACATATTGACGAAAGCCTCAGCAAAGTATCCATCCTCACGATAGCCGTGCGCAGTCTCGCCCGTAGCGGGTGACTTCCAGAACAAGGGGAATACGGGGAATCCCATCTTATCGCCATCACGCTTCGAGAGCTTACCACCGCCCGTAGGTTTCAACAGCAAAGGCAAATGAGCAAACTGGGGCTGAGAATCCTGCCAGCCGAATGCACGATACAACAGGTAGTGCAATGGCAACGAGGGCAACCACTCCTCACCACGAATAACGTGTGAAATCTCCATCAAGTGGTCATCAACGATATTTGCGAGGTGGTATGTAGGCAGAGCATCAGCACTCTTGTACAATACCTTATCGTCGAGGGTAGATGTGTTCACCTTCACGTGACCACGAATCAAGTCGTCCATCTCGACAACCTCATTCTCTGGCATCTTGAAACGAACAACCCATATATCGCCACGAGCGATACGCTCCTCAACCTCCTCCTTCGAGAGCGAGAGTGATGTAGGCAACTTCTCACGAACGGTATAGTTGTAGGCGAAGGTCTGACCTGCAGCCTCAGCCTCCTTACGCAGAGCGTCCAACTCCTCAGCTGTATCAAAAGCGTAGTAAGCCCAGCCAGCCTCAACGAGCTGCTTAGCATACTTCAAATAAATCTCCTTGCGCTCGCTCTGACGATATGGGGCGTGAGGGCCACCAACGCCTACACCCTCGTCAATCTCGATGCCGCACCACTTAAGTGACTCGAT
>JAFNUH010000194.1 GCA_017384185.1 Alistipes sp. | reverse complement strand
GAGAGCATTAAGCCTACTGCTAACGACCGTGTAAAGGTTGACTATGAGGGTCGCTTGCAGGATGGTACTATCTTCGATTCATCATACGAGCGTGGTCAGGCTGCTGAGTTCCCCCTCTCAGGCGTTATCGCTGGCTGGACTGAGGGTCTTCAGTTGGTAGGCAAGGGTGGTCAGATTACACTCTGGATTCCCGCAGAGCTCGGCTATGGCGTTTATGGCAATGGTGGTGGCTTGATTGGTCCCAACGCTGCTCTCGAGTTCAAGGTTGAGTTGCACGATGTAACTGTTGCTGGTGCTCCCGAGGCTGCTCCCGCAGAGGCTGATGGCGAGAAGAGAGAGTTCAAGCAGGCAGAGTAAAAACAAAAGTAGTAGATAAAAACTCCCGAACCGTAAGGCTCGGGAGTTTTTTTATTCCGTTGTTAGAACGGCAGGTCATCAACCTCGGCTATCGGCGCTGCGGGCGCAGCATACTGAGGCTCCTCGCCGAAGGGTGGCATATCGGGCATTGCGGGGGCTGCGGTAGCCTCCTCCTGCTTGGGCTGTACACGCCAAGCACGCACGTCGGTGTACCACTTGCCGTTGTACTCACGTGACTCGATGTTTACCGATACGGTGCAGGTCATACCCTCACGCAGACGAGCTACGTCCGACTCCTTGTTGAAGAAGATAACACATATCTTGCGAGAAAACTCCTGTGGCAACTCGAAGATTACCTCCTGACGCTGCCAGTCGCCACGAGCCGATGTGCCCTTTGTGGCGGGCATTATTTTGTAAACTACGCCTTCAAATTCCATAATACAGATAATTTTTGTTGTTAAATCTTTGTTTCGTGGTGTAAAGATACTAAAACAAACCCGAAAAAATAAAATTTATCGCCCATTTCGCCACGGCGTTTTTGCGTGAGGATTGATTTTTATCTAATAATTAATTATATTTGCCTAAATGAACACTAAAACTTTTTGACCGTGAAACAGTTTAACGACTCCAATTTCTTGCTGCAAAGCCCTACGGCAGAGCGTCTTTACCACGACCACGCAGCTAAGATGCCTATCATCGACTACCATTGCCACCTCGACCCCGAATATGTAGCTTCGGACCATCAGTTCCGCAACCTCTCGGAAATCTGGCTTGCGGGCGACCACTATAAGTGGCGTGCTATGCGCACGAATGGCGTTGCCGAGCGCTACTGCACGGGCGATGCGTCGGATTGGGAGAAGTTCGAGAAGTGGGCGGAGACCGTGCCCTATACAATGCGTAACCCGCTCTACCATTGGACACACCTTGAGCTTAAGACCGCCTTTGGCGAGGAGCGCCTGCTCTCACCCGCCACGGCACGCTCTATCTACGACCGTTGTTCGGAGATGTTGCAGCAGCCTGAGTACTCGGCACGAGGTCTTATGCGCCACTATAATGTTGAGGTGGTCTGCACTACGGACGATCCTGTCGATTCTCTGGAGCACCACATCAAGTGCAAGGAGTCGGGCTTCGAGTGCAAGGTGCTGCCTACGTGGCGACCCGATAAGGCTATGGCTGTCGAGAGCCCTGCGGCGTTTAAGGCGTATATCGACAAGTTGTCGGAGGTGTCGGGCGTGGAGATTCGTTCATTTGCTACGTTGCTGGATGCCCTGCGTGAGCGTCACCGCTTCTTCGAGAGCGTAGGTTGCCGCCTGAGCGACCACGGTGTGGAGGAGTTCTACGCTGAGGATTATACTGCGGCGGAGATTGAGGCTATCTTTGCGAAGGTCTATGGCGGCGGCGAGTTGTCAGATTTGGAGATACGCAAGTATAAGAGCGCAATGCTCGTTGAGTTTGGTATTATGGATTGGGAGACGGGCTGGACACAGCAGTTCCACTACGGACCCATCCGTAACAACAATAGCCGTATGATGGCGTTGCTGGGTCCCGATACGGGCTTCGACTCTATCGGCGATGCCAACACGGCAAAGAGCCTGTCGAAGTTCCTCGACCGTCTGGATGTGCAGGGCAAGCTTACCAAGACTATATTATATAATATCAACCCCCGAGACAACGAGATGATTGCTACGATGATTGGCAACTTCCAGGATGGCGTTACGGCGGGCAAGATTCAGTTTGGCTCAGGCTGGTGGTTCCTCGACCAGAAGGATGGTATGGAGCGACAGATGAATTCGCTCTCGGTGTTGGGTCTGCTGAGCCGCTTTGTGGGTATGCTTACCGACTCACGTTCGTTCCTGAGCTATCCTCGCCACGAGTATTTCCGTCGCACGCTGTGTAATTTGATTGGCGCCGACGTTGAGGCAGGTCTTCTGCCCGCCAGCGAGATAGAGTGGTTGGGGCAGATGGTTGAGAATATCAGCTACAACAACGCCCGAGAGTTCTTCAAGTTCTAACACGCAGTAGAATATAAAGTTACGCCCGCAGACTTTTGTTTGCGGGCTTCGCTTTTTTATCCTTTTTTTTGTTTTTTTTATCCTTTTTTTTCTAACTTTATACCGACTAACCTAAAATCTTTACTACTATGAAAAACTTTTTTGTAAAACTTACTAAAATGCTCTGCGTAGCAGTACTTGGTCTGTTGGGTTTTTCAGCGTGTTCTGATGACCCCGAAAGTGCTTCGGTAGCCTATGGAGTACGTGTTCTTAAGTATTGTTATAAGGGAATAGTAACCGACGAGGATGGTAACCCGATTAAGGGTATCAATGTGGTTATGAAAGGACGTTTCGATAGCAAAGAGTCTTCACTGACAATCTCAACCGATGATAATGGAGAGTTTAAGTCAGGAATTTTGGTATTCTCCAAAGATAATGTCAGCGAGGTTGAGTTTGTGGATGTGGATGGCGAGGCAAACGGTGGTGAGTTCAAGTCATCGACATTAAAGAATGATGATATGACCTCTAAGGATACACACAAAGAGGAGAATTATGATTTGGAATATTCCGCAACTGTAAAACTTAAAAGAAAATAGTTATGCTAATAGGTAAAGTGATAAAGTGGCTCTGCGTAGCAGTGCTGGGTGTGATGGGTTTTTCAGCGTGTTCTGATGACCCTATGGGTGGGGCTGCGGCTTATGGCTCGCCTACTGCCGACTATAAGTATATGGGTACTGTTACCGATGAGGTGGGTAATCCCATCGAGGGAATTAATGTGGTGTTAAGTGGTATTGTAAATGCTACTGGAAACGCCTCACTCACCCTTAAAACGGATAAAGATGGTAAGTTTGCCACAGTTCCATTAAAAAGCCATAGTACGCAGATTGAATCAATTGACTTTATAGATGTCGATGGAGAAGCCAATGGTGGCGAGTTCGAGAGCCAGACAATTACACCCAAAGATATGACTAAAACGCAAACCAAAGAGAAGGATCGCTGGTTTGTCGGAGAGTTTGAGTTGAGTGCTAATATTAAATTGAAGAAGCAATGAAAAATCTAATCAATAAACTTATAAGATTGTTATGCGTCTGGGTGATTGGTATGTTGGGTTTTTCATCGTGCGAAGAGCATAGCGATGAGTATGGCACGCCGATTACTTATTTTCGATATTGGGGTACCGTGACTGATGAGGCGGGTAATCCCATCGAGGGCATTAATGTTATAATGAGTGGTAACATTTTAGGTATGCCCAATGTCCAGCTCAAAACAGAGAGTTATGACGGGGAAAAATCTAATTTCAGTACAGGAATTTTCTCAACAGCAGATACTCATATAGCGACTATCGACTTTGTGGATGTTGATGGAGAGGAGAATGGTGGCGATTTTCAGAGTGTAACCATCACGCCTCAAGATATGGTACAAGAGTCTCAATTCGACGATATGCCTGCTACACGTTTAGAGTATAAGGCTACTATTAAACTCAAGAAGAAGTAATGGGCGAGCAGAAATTATCTCTACGCCGCCGCTTGGCGTTGGAGGCGTATCGTGTGATGAAGCACCAGAGCGTAAAGGAGCATCGCCTGCGTCAGCTCTTTTGGGAGTGTACACTGCGCTGTAACCTTAACTGCCGCCATTGCGGTAGCGATTGCCGCTCGGAGGCTACGCAGAAGGATATGCCACTGGAGGATTTCCTCGGCGTGCTGGACCAGATTACGCCACACGTAAATCCTAATGAGGTGTTTGTCATCATCTCGGGTGGCGAGCCGCTGATGCGCTCCGACTTGGAGCGTTGCGGTCGTGCCATATATGAGCGTGGTTTCCCGTGGGGTATGGTGACAAATGGCTTGGCAATGACCGAAAAGCGTTACCGTGCCTTGCGTGCCGCAGGTATGCATACGGCAACCGTCAGCCTGGATGGTCTGCACGAGGAGCATAACTTTATGCGTGGACACGCCCGTAGCTTCGAGGCTGCGACAAATGCCATCCGATTGATGGGTGCCGACAAGGGATTTATCTTCGATGTCGTAACGTGCGTCAATCGCCGTAATCTGTCGCAGTTGGACGGGATTAAGGAGTTGCTCATATCGCTTGGCGTCAAGGCGTGGCGCTTGTTTACAATCTTCCCCTCGGGACGTGCTGCCGACGACCCCGAGTTGCAACTCTCGAACGAGGATTTCTGCCGACTACTCGACTACATCCGTAAAAACCGTGCCGAGGAGAAGCGTATCGAGCTGAGCTATGGTTGCGAGGGTTTCTTGGGTAACTACGAGGGCGACGTGCGCAAGCACTTCTTTAGCTGTAATGCGGGCGTGAGTGTAGGCTCGGTGCTTGTTGATGGCTCTATATCGGCTTGCACGAGCATACGTGCCGACTATATACAGGGAAATATCTACAAGGATAACTTTTGGGATGTATGGCAGAATCGTTTTGAGCCCTACCGCAACCGTGAGTGGATGCGCAAGGAGGAGTGCGCCGACTGCTCGATGTGGCGCTACTGCGAGGGCAATGGAATACACCTGCGAGGTAACGACGGGCGGTTGATGTTATGTCACTATGATAGGTTGAAGATATAAAGGTTAAGAAACTGTCTAACAAGGCTCTTTCGGCATCTGGCTTGCCCTCGAAATGCTCATTTACGCTCGGTAAACTGCGCTTTCTCGGACTGCGACCAGCTTCAAAATAGCTCTTGTTATACAATTTCTCAAAATAAGAGGGTGCTAACTTGACTTGTTAGGCACCCTCTTTTCTTTATTTACAATCTTGCAAGACATTTGGTTTTCCGACCTAATGGAGCCACTTTGTGGCGAC
Organism: Alistipes sp.; assembly: GCA_017384185.1. Classification (GTDB taxonomy): domain Bacteria; phylum Bacteroidota; class Bacteroidia; order Bacteroidales; family Rikenellaceae; genus Alistipes. The sequence goes on along the minus strand of JAFNUH010000194.1, from coordinate 2,802 downwards.
CGAAGCCCCTGCCTGAGGCGGGGGTGTGGGGGTGGGTCAGACTTGCAAATGCGGCTGGAAGCCGCAAGGTATGCGCAGATTAGCAAGATAACTTACAATTATTGTAAAAGTTATTTAAGCGCCTTTATTGAGAACATCTCACATTTACCACTCCTGCGTGAGCATCCTCTCCTACGCCAAATATCAGGTAGAGCTGTTTGCTACCGGTGAAGGGCTTGATGGTCACGTCGAAGGTCTGCGAATCGACCTGCTTCACGGTGTAAGAGATTGGTGTGCTCTTACCCTCGGGATTCTCCTCGGTTATCTCCTCCCATACGGTTGTGCCAACGTAGTACGAGGGGCAAGCGGTCTTAACGGTGAACTGTGTGCCTTCTGCCTTACATTCAACCTTGCTAGGTGTGGGATTGCACTCTCCAGAATCTGTTGTGCCTTGGTTGTTTCGGCAAGCGGTGATGGCAAATACCGCAAGCAGTATAAGGGTCAATCTTTTCATAAGCTATAAGGATTAGTAGTTATGTAAAAATGTTGGTTTGGTTATCCTCTGCCTATCCCAAATCCTTGGGTCCTTTTCTGGAAACAAGATACGAATAAAATTTCGTAATAGCAAATAAATATAATAAAAAAACCGCCCGAAGGCGGCTTTATTTATAAAATTATAAGATTATAGCCTTGTACTTCGGCACAAATGCCTTCATCGCTACCCAGCTTATCAAATAAGCCACGGCGCAGAACGAGAATACAATCATATAACCAGCCTCGATGCCCGTGTATCCCATAAAGGTCATCTGCGACTGCTCGGCATAATCGAACAGGCGACCAGCACCCATCTGAATACCAAACGAGCCAACACCGCCAGCCATACCGCCGATGCCGGTGATTGTTGCAATCATCGACTTGGGGAACATATCACCCACCGTAGAGAAGATATTTGCCGACCACGACTGGTGAGCCGCCGCAGCGATACCGATAAATACGATAGGATACCAGTATGAGTATTGCGACAAGGGCTGCGCAAAGAGTGCCAGCAAGGGGAAGAATGCGAAGATAAGCATCGCGCGCATACGACCTGCGTAGGGGTGCATCTTATACTTCTCGACAAAGATTGTCGGCAGGTAGCCTCCCAATACAGAGACCATCACGATGAGGTACAATACGCCCAGCGCCAACTGGAACTCGAAGCTCGTAGATGACATACCGCAGGCGTTCTTTAGGTACGATGGCATCCAGAAGAGGTAGAACCACCACACACCGTCGGCAATAGCCTTACCTGAGATAAATGCCCACGTCTGACGATATGTAAAGCACTTCCAGAGTGACACCTTCGGCGCTGCCGCCCTCTCGGCAGCATCCCTCTCGGCGGCGATGCGCTCCTGCTCGCTGTCGGAGTTTATATACTCTAGCTCGGCTGCGTTGACAGCGGGGTTCTGGTCGGGCTTCTTGTACATAAACTGCCAGAATCCCATCCAGATGAAGCCGAGTCCACCAATGATGATGAAGGCTGCCTCCCAACCAAATTTAGCAGCGAGTGTGGGGATAGTAAAGGGAGCCAACAGAGCACCGATAGTTGTGCCGGCATTGAAGATACTTGTAGCATAAGCACGGTCTTTCTTGGGGAAGTACTCTGCCGTAGCCTTGATAGCTGCGGGGAAGTTACCCGCCTCACCGATGGCCAAGACGCATCGTGCCAGGATGAAGAGCGTGAGTGATATGTTGGCTATGCGAGCCATCAAATCGACATTGCCGATGGCTGTGCGCAGAGCCTCAGCGTCGGGCAGACCCACAGCCCACTCGGTTGCTACGCCACACAGTGCGTGAACGCAGGCGCCAATAGACCAGATGAAGATACTCCACATATAACCCTTCTTGGTGTCGAACTTATCTACAAAGCGACCTGCGAAGAGCATACCGATGGCATATACCAACGAGAAGATACCCGTAATCATTCCATAGTGAGCATTAGTCCAATGGAACTCAGGTTTGATAAAATCCTCCCACGTGAGCGACAATACCTGACGGTCGAGGTAGTTGATGGTCGTTGCGAAGAACAACAACGAGCAAATCACCCAGCGGTAGGATGTAGGCTTGTTTTGTTTGTTAGTCATAGTAGTTAGGTTGATTGTTTTCTTCTATTTACGTGTTGCAGCGATGATGGCGAGCGCCTCACGGCACTTTTCGGCAATAGCTCCCCACTCTTTGGCGGCGATCGCCTCCTTGGGGAAGAGCTTTGAGCCCATACCCACAACTGTTACGCCCGCCTTAAACCACGCCGAGAGATTCTCCTCGGTAGGCTCTACGGCTCCCGTAGCCATAATCATTGACCAGGGCATAGGTGCCAATACGTTCTTTACGAACGAGGGACCACCCACGTTTCCTGCGGGGAATATCTTCGTAAGGTCGCAACCCGCCTCCTGCGCCGCGCCAATCTCCGTCACGGAGCCGCAACCCGGTGTGTAGGGGATACAACGACGGTTACACACCTTTGCCACCTCGGCATTGAATAGCGGACCTACAACAAAGTTTGCGCCGAGCAGAATGTAGAGCGCAGCCGTGGGGGCATCTACCACGCTACCCACGCCGAGAATCATCTCGGGACACTCGCCCTTAACCCAGCGACTCAGCTCGCCGAAAATCTCGTGTGCAAAGTCGCCACGGTTTGTAAACTCGAAGGCACGAACACCACCCTCGTAACACGCCTTAACGACCTGCTTCGCCGTCTCAATGTCGGCGTTATAGAATACGGGCACCATACCCGTCTGCTTCATAGTCTGTAAGACCTCTATCTTTGAAAATCTTGCCATATCT
>JAFNUH010000193.1 GCA_017384185.1 Alistipes sp. | reverse complement strand
GAAGTTCCAGAAGAAGGTGGCTCAGGCTGTTAAGCGTGCTCGTCACTTGGCTATTCTGCCGTTCGTAACCGATTGTATGAAATAATTAAGAGGAGGAGAGCAATATGGAAGTTATTCTTATTAAGGACGTAGAGAACTTGGGCTATGCTAACGACATCGTAAACGTTAAGCCCGGTTACGCAAACAATTACTTGATTCCTCAGGGTTTCGCTAAGGCTGCTACTGCATCTGCAAAGAAGGTGTTGGCTGAGAACCTCCGCCAGCGTGCTCACAAGGATGCTAAGATTTTGGCTGACGCTCAGGCTTTGGCTGAGAAGATCGCTAACTTGCCTTTGGTTATCACTGTTAAGGCTGAGGAGGGTAAGATCTTCGGTGCTGTAACATCTGCTGATGTAGCTGAGGCTTTGGCTGCTAAGGAGATCGTTGTAGATCGCAAGGCTATCGTTGTTGACTCAATCAAGACTGTAGGCGAGTACACTGCAACTGTTAAGCTTCACCGTGAGGTAAAGGCTACTGTTGCTTTGTCAGTTGTAGCTGAGAGCGCTGAGTAATTAGCGATATTACCAAACAAATAAAAAAGGGCAGATTACAAAATCTGCTCTTTTTTTGTGTATGTGTGCCCTAATATGCCTAATATTATCTCCTAAAAATGGTATTATTTGTAAAAAATATGGTATATTTGTGGCATATTCCGACGTATGTGTGGAATAAATGGGCAACAACGATAGTCATAATGTCGCGTAAATTACTATTGACGCAGCCCGACATAATAGACTAATAACTAACAGCCGCAAACAACGGCTGCCTAACTCTTATTGAGATGAAGGAACAATTAGAAGCCCTAAACAGCATTTCGATTAACTTTGGCGAAGGTGGAATGGCTATCGTAAACATCATTCTTGCCTTTGTAATGTTTGGCGTCGCTCTCGGTATCAAACCCCGCACCTTTAAGGATGTATTTGCAAGCCCTAAGTCTGTCATCGTGGGCGTATTGTCACAGTGGGTGGCACTTCCTGCCGTAACATTTATTATCGCATTGGCACTCAGCCGCTGGATTACGCCGATGATTGCCCTCGGTATGATATTGGTGGCATCGTGTCCTGGTGGTAACATCTCAAACTTCATCTCATCGCTATCGAAGGGTAACATCGAGTTGTCGGTCTCTATGACTGCCATCACGACTGCATTTGCACCTATCGTAACCCCCTTCAACTTCTTCTTGTGGGGTACATTATACAGCCACATCATCAGCATCAAGGCAGATATTCCCACGCTGGTTATCCCGTTTATGCCGATGCTGGAGCAGATTCTGTTGTTGTTGGGCGTACCTATCTTTTTGGGTCTTTTGTTCTCACGTTACTTCCCCAACGCAACGAAGAAGATAACCAAACCTGCGCAGATTCTCTCTGTTCTTCTCTTCATCGGTATGGTGATTGTCTCGTTCTCGCAGAATTTCCAGCTCTTCTTGGATAATATATTCTACGTATTCTTTATCGTAATGATTCACAATGCCTGCGCATTGGGTTCTGGATTTGTTCTCGGTACATTGACACGTGTAAGCACGGCTGACCGTCGTTCGCTCACTATCGAAACGGGTATTCAGAATTCAGGTTTGGGACTGATTCTGCTATTTAACACCTCGATATTCCCTGCCGAGATATGGCACGGACACTATGGCGGTATGCTCTTCATCACAGCTTGGTGGGGTATTTGGCATATTGTCTCAGGTTTGACAGTAGCATATCTGTTCCGTCGAACACCTCTTAATGCGTAGCATATGGCACGAGAAAAGAAGATTCAAGATTATGACTTAGCATACGACATTCTGCGCTACTATGTGGATTGCGTACTCAAACTTTCCTATCGCAATGTACACTATGTAGGTCGTGAGCGTATCCCGCAGGATGGAGCTATAATATATGCCCCCAACCATACTAACGCCTTGATGGATGCGTTGGTAATCCTTGCTATGGATCGCCGTGCCAAGGTCTTTGTGGCACGTGCCGACATATTCCGCAAACCGATATTGGCTAAAATCTTCAAGTTCCTGAAGATTATGCCTATTATGCGTATTCGTGACGGCTTTGACGAGGTTAAGAAGAATCAGGAGACTATCGAGAAGGCAGTTGACGTGTTGCACGACAAGGTGCCCTTCTGCATCTTCCCCGAGGGTCAGCATCAGGCGAAATATTCTTCCCTGCCGCTATCAAAAGGTATCTTCCGCATAGCATTTCAGGCTCAGGAGTTGATGCCCGATATGCCGCTCTACATTGTGCCCGTGGGTTTGCGTTACGGCAGCTTCTTCCGTTTCCGTTCCACGGTGCGTGTGCAGATTGGTGAGCCTATAAATGTTGGAGAGTTTATCGCCAGCAACAGCGAATCGACACCGCAGGAGCAGATGAATATGTTGAAGGATATTCTCTCCGAGCGTATGAAGTCGTCGATATTCTACATACCTAATGACGAACATTACGATGCGACGTACGAGATATGTGCCGCTGTGGTTAAGCGCCAGGTAAAGCAGGTAAATCTGCGAACAGAGAGTGGTCGTATGCATAGACTTGATGCCCACTTCAAGGCTAACAACATCACTGTAGAGCAGATAGCCCAGCTCAAGGAGCAGAATCCAGAGCAGGCTGAGGAGCTGTTGCGCCTGGGTCGTGAGGCGTTTGATTTACGTCGCTCGAAGCGTATCAGCCTCGCATCGGTGTCGATAAAGTTCCCGATATTGTCACGTGTGCTGAAGTTCTTGTTCCTGCTGGTGGCATTGCCTTATTGCATACCCGTATCGGTACTCACACTTCCTATCAAGTTGCTCTGTAACTTCCTGTTTACCAAATTAAAGGACTACGCTTTCCGCAACTCGATACGTTTCTTGATAAACCTCGTAGTGTGGCCCATATTGATGATTATATACTCGATTATTGCCTACGCAACGCTGCCTTGGCAGTGGGCACTGCCCGTGACGTTGCTGCTGTTGCCCGCACCTGTTGTGGCGCACGAGACGTGGCGATTGTTGCGCTTGGCTATCTCGGATGCAAGATTGCTGATGAATAGTGAGTTACGCAATAAGTACAAGAGAATTAGAGAGATTATTTTTAACAAATAGATTATATTATGAAAATCAAACATATCGTAGCTGTTCTGGTTGCTTTATTCGTCGTAACAAACCTGTGCGCCCAGAACAAGGAGTCGAATACATCATCTTCTAAGCAGGAGATTATTAAGACGGGTTACAACTTCGGTCCTCTGCCCGCCGTGGCATTCGATGCCGACAAGGGTTTTCAGGCAGGTGCATTGCTCAACATCTACGACTTTGGCGATGGCTCGACCTATCCCAACACTCGCCAGCAGTGGTACTTCGAGGCATCATTCTTTACTAAGGGCTCACAGCTCTTTGTAGTGTCGTATGACAATAAATTCTGGATTCCCAATACTCGCTTCTCTACGACGCTTACCGTCACAAACGATAAGGCGATGGATTTCTACGGCTTCAATGGTTATATGTCATATTACGACCACGAGCGTGTGAAGGCGGGTAAAGATGGTGAGGATTATCTCTATACTCCGTACTATCGTGTCAACCGCCTTGCAGCACTCTTTAAGAGCGACTTCGTTGGACGAATTGGCAAAACACCACTGCATTGGGAGGCTGGCTACCACTTGAGTTATTTCAAGCAGGGCGCAATTAAGCGTGATAAAATTAATAAAAATAAGGAGGAGAGCGAGATGTTCCCCGACCAGATGCCTACACTCTACGAGCAGTATCGCACGTGGGGTATCATATCGGACGATGAGGCAGATGGTGGTCTGAATAGCTCGGTACGTTTGGGTCTGTTGTATGACACCCGTGATAAGGAGGGTGCTCCCTCACGTGGTATCTGGGCTGAGGCTCACCTTACGATGGCTCCTAAGTGGTTGGGCACAACCAATCCCTATTATAAATACTCGGCAACGTTCCGCCAGTATCTGCCCATCATCAAGAATGATGTTCTTACGTTTGCCTACCGCCTAAACTATGAGGGTAGCTTCGGTAAGGATGTACCCTACTACGTATTGCCATACCTCACGGTTATGGGTCCCACCTACGATAGAGATGGTATGGGTGGCTTTAGAACCGTTCGTGGTATTATGCGTAACCGTGTGCAGGGTTTGGATATGGCATCGTATAATGCCGAGATTCGCTGGCGCTTTGTGTCGTTCACACTATGGAAGCAAAATATATCGTTTGGTCTGAACGCCTTTAGCGACGGTACTATGGTAACTCGAGAGTACGATATGTCGTTCGGTCGTACGCTTGCCGACTTCAATTCGGTTGCTGAGTACGGCAAGGCAAAGAGCGAGTACGATGAGTATATGGCAAAGGGTCAGGATGGTGACCGCCCCCACGTCACTGTCGGCGCTGGCTTCCGCTTCATTATGAACCAGAACTTCATCGTCTGCTTAGAGTACGGCAAGCCCGTTGGCAAATATAGCAAACAAGACGGCAACGGCGCATTCTACATCAACACCGGCTACTTGTTCTAACAAATAAGAGGCGTTACAGCCTAAGAGTAGCTACGCTTTTTCGGAGTATATGATACTTGCGGAGGTAAAATAACTTTGAGAAGTAATAGGTGTAATATTTTTGAATGTTTATTAAAGCTACCCTGCGGGGTAGCTTTTTTTATTGCGATTATGAAATACAGATATTTTTTATAACTTTGTTATAAATCCGCCAAGTATCATTTTTTGTCTATTTGGCGAAATATGATGAAATGCAGATGAAAATCGAAGAAGCCATACTATACTGCCTTGCAAGTCAAAACCGAGGGATGCGGACGGAGCAGATTGCGGAGATGATTAACCGCCAACGGTTGCATATTCGCAAGGATGGTCAACCCGTCACATCCAATCAGGTTTATGCGGTGATATGTCGTTATCCTGTCACTTTTGTTAAAGCCGAAGGACGAATTATGTTGATGATATAAATAGGAGTAAGATACTTATGTTCAAAGATAAAGTAGTCATAGTAACAGGCGGTGCCAATGGATTTGGCTGATGCTTTGCCGTTGTGTTTCGCACTCTGGGTGCCGTAGTCTTTGTGATTGATAATCCGGGGGGGGGTGAGCATTTCGTTGGAGACATCTCCAAGAAAGAGGTACTGGAGGCTTTTGCAGCCGAGGTGCTGAGCAAGCACGATAGAGTGGATATCATCATCAACAATGCCTTGCCTTTGATGAAAGGTATCGACGAGTGTTCCTACGAGGAGTTTCAGTATGCGCTGAGTGTGGGAGTGACCGCACCGTTCTATCTGGTAAAATTGCTAAAGAACCATTTGGCGGAGGGTGCATCCATCATCAACATCTCATCCTCTCGTGACCGAATGAGCCAGCCGCAGACCGAGAGCTACACGGCTGCCAAAGGTGGCATTGCTGCACTTACTCACGCCTTGGCAGTTAGCTTGTCGGGACGTGCAAGGGTGAACTCCATCTCTCCCGGTTGGATTGACACTGCATACGCCGTTTATGAAGGTCCCGATGCCACGCAGCAACCAGCAGGTCGTGTTGGCAATCCGATGGATATTGCCAATATGGTGTTGTTTCTTTGTAGTGACAAGGCTGGTTTTATCACTGGCGAGAATATCTGCATTGATGGCGGTATGACCAAGCAGATGATTTACCACGGCGATTGTGGATGGAAGTTGGAAAAAAATTAAAATGAAAGAGAATATGATAGATATAAATGTCTGGATGGATAACTTTCTCCAGAAACTGAATGAAGTTTTTGCCAGTCGTGTTTGGTTTTTGGGTTTGCAAGGCAGTTATGGTCGTGGCGAGGCAACAGAGAGCAGTGATATAGATGTTGTGGTGATTTTGGACGAACTGAGTGTATCGGATATTCAGACATATCACGATATGTTGGAAACTTTGCCCCATAGGGAGCTGATTTGTGGCTTTGTGTCGGGTAGGAATGAGATTCTGAATTGGGAGCCTTCCGACCTCTTTCAGTTTTATCACGATACAACACCTATAAAGGGAAGTCTTGATGATTTGCTTCCGCTGATAGATCATATAGCTATCGATAGAGCCATCAAGATGGGTGCCGGCAACTTATATCACGGATGCGTACATAATATGCTGCACGAAAAGAGTGAGGAGATTTTGAAAGGGTTGTATAAAGCTGCCTCTTTTGTGGTGCAGGCTATCGTATTCAAACAGACTGGTAACTATTTCAAGCATCAAACTCAATTGCTTCGAGTGGCTTCAGCTGAGGAGCGGATGATTACAGAGACTTTCTTGAAGTATAAAAGCGGAGAGGCTGTTGACTTTAGTGAGGCATCACGAATGTTGTTCGAGTGGTCAAAAAAATGGATTAAAACATTATGTTAGCATACACGTATATTGAAAAAGGGAAGTTTGCTTTGGTGGAGAAGCCGAAGCGTAGCATTTTTGAGAATAAATGGGTGTAATTATTAAGATGATAAT
>JAFNUH010000192.1 GCA_017384185.1 Alistipes sp. | reverse complement strand
GTCCTTGAAGTGGAAGGTAATCTGCTTCTTCTCGGCGGGCAGCAGCGAGAAGTAGTTATCGGAGTAGAAGATGGGCAGAATCTGGTCGCCATCCTCCTTGCCAACAACATTTACACGCACCATAAGGGCGGGCGTTGCCGTTGCGTTTGTGAGTGTCAGCGTGCCACGCCAAGTGCCATCGGCTGAGCGCTCGCACTCGATGCTCTGCTCCAGCTTGACGTGAGGCATCTGGCGCAGTGCCTGATAGTTACCCTCCTCGGTGCCACGCACGTAGAAGTTATCCGACACAATATCTTCGCCATCCATCAACCACAACTTAACAAAGTGTGCCGACGAGAGCGATGCGGGGAACTCCAGCGCAAAGGGGCGAAGGGTGGTATCCTCCGAGCTTGCCACCTCGGCACTCTTCTCCCACGCCACCGAGCCGTCGATGTTGATAAGCTGCGCACGCACGGTGAGCGAGGGGTGGTTGCCAGCGCTATAATTCACAACCTCGACATCGTTGGTTGCCGAGTTCCACTGCACGTGCAGCGGCTCGTTGCCCTTCTTGCAGCCGAAGTATGCCGCCGTAGGCTCGAAGTAGTAGTCGTAGGTCTGCCATACCATTGAGGGCCACGCAGGGTGTGTCATCCACAACAGAAGACCCTTGCGGTTCAGACTGCGTGACTCGAACATAGCACGGTAGCCGTCGTAGTTGACCCACTGAGCAAGCTCGGTGAACTCCTTAGCCGAGGTGGGGGTACCGAAGCCCTTCTCGATGATGGCGTTGAACGACTCGCCACCCTGAGCACCAGCCATAGTGTAGTCGTGCTGACCCCACTTATTGCTCTGAGGCCACAAATCCTCAGCTCGGAGCGTGCGGGCGAGGCTCTCGTAGTTCATCACGTTGGGCATACCTCGCTCGCTGTGGAACTTATCCTTGCCATTCTCGAGTGTGAAGTACTCCTTGGCGGGCAGAGCACGGTAGGGACCGTGACCCGTCACGACATCGTCGGCAGAGCTTGAGATGTAGTGCATACCCGGATGCTCGTCCTTGACGATGCGGCGCAGGGCGTCGTCGATAACCTTCGGGGGATAGCCCTCGTTACGACCGCAGTAGATACCCAGCGAGGCGTGGCTGCGGATGCGGCGCACGTAATCCTCGGCGTTGGCGATAAACATCTCGTTATCGTAGGGGTTGGGACCATCCACGGGGTTTGCCAACCAGAAGTCCTGCCATATCATAATGCCGTGGCGGTCGCAAGCCTCGTAGAGCTCCTCGTCGCCAATCTGACCCACCCAGTTACGCATCATCGTAAAGTTCATATTGGCGTGGTGGGCAACGGCGATGTCGTACTCACGACCACGGTAGTTGAGGTTGTTCTCGCCAAAGCCCCAGTTACCACCTCGACCGATGAAGCGGCGACCGTTGACGAAGAGCGAGAGGATGCCATTATCCTCGTTGAACTCCATCTGGCGGATGCCGACCTTGAACTCCTTCTTATCTGAGATTTTGCCGTCGATGGCAAACTCAAACTCGGCATCGTAGAGGTATGGCTCGCCATAGCCCTTAGGCCACCAGAGCTTCAACGCCTGCTCGCTAAGCTGTGAGAAATGCGAGGGGGCGAACTTAACCACACGCTTCTCGCCTGCCGAGAGCTCCACGCTCTGCTCGAAGGTGATGTCGCCAATTTTACCCTTCAAACTTCCTGCCACGGGCGAGGTGCTGTGGTTGGTGACAAATATCTCGGGTGTGAGCGTAGCCTTTCGGTCGGGCTGCGAGAGGGTGGTCTGCACGAAGGGGTCTTGCAGTGTAACCTCGCCCGACGAGGTGAGATATACATCGTTGTAGATACCTATGTTACGACCACGGATTGTCGAGATCCAGTCCCAGCCGATGGTGGCGTGGAAGGTGGGGTTGTCGGCACCGAGGATACCGCCGTTGAAGTCGGTATTCACCTCATACTTCTCCTTGATGGCGCCGATATGCTCGTTCTTGATAATCTCAACAGCCAGAGCGTTGCGACCCTCGTGTACGAGCTCCGTAACATCGTACTTGCCACGGATGAAGGCACCCTCAAGGCGAGCCAGCTTATGACCGTTGATATATAT
>JAFNUH010000191.1 GCA_017384185.1 Alistipes sp. | reverse complement strand
GTTGTTTCATCATTCGATGTTGACCACTTGACCTTAAAGGAGGGACTCTACTTGCGTTCTGTTTATACTATCAATGACGAGTTGGCTGTACACTCGTGGGATATGCGTTTTTGTGCGCCGATGGACCACGCTCCACTCGGCTCTGGCGAGGTGCATACTATTGAGCATTTGATGGCATACCATCTTCGTCTTGACCCCGTTATTGGCAAGAGTATCGTGTCGTTCTGCCCGATGGGTTGCAAGACAGGATTCTACCTCTCAACAATGAACAATGTTACCGCTGAGCAGATTCGTGAGGCGTTGGCAGGTGTGTATAAGAGCGCATTTCCGCTTAAGTCAAAGGAGGATATTGTTGGCTTGAACGAGGTGCAGTGCGGTAATCCCGGTCTGTTTGCCGTTGCTTCGACAAATCGTGCTATGGCGCAGTATATGCGTTGTCTCTACACTCCCGAGCAGGCTGAGGAGGCTGGTATAGGTTCAATTTATAACTGTGCCTACTAATGAAGTATTTGGTTATTACTCCGACCGAGCGAGAGTATCGCAATATGTGTCAGGCTATAGAGCGTGAGGGTCTGAAAAATAACTATACGGTGGTGCGTAGCAACGTCGGCAAGGCGCTTGCGGCAGCTAATACGGCACGAGCTATAATGCAGGCTAAGGGCGATTTCAACCGTGTGGCAGTGGTTGGTTATGCGGCATCTACGCTGGGTCGTAAGCGTGGAGATATTGTTGCTCCACGTATTGCTCGTTACCACGATTGCCGTATCCCAGGCGATTTTGTTCCCGAACTTACCGACCCGCACCCGTTGTTGGGTCACGACGATGCCGTTGTATGGACGGGCGACTCGTTTGTCGATGCGAAGATTATCGCAGAGGTGAAGGAGCTGTATGGTATGAAGTCGGGTCTGTTCGATATGGAGGCTACGGCTATATGCCAGGCGGCTGAGTTGTTCGACCTGCCCGTTGTTGTTGTGAAGATGGTGTCGGATGTCCCCGGGGAGGGCGATACCGAACATTCGTACGATGAGTTTGTTAATGCACACACCGATTTTAGTGCATTTGTTGATTATTTGGAGGGTCTAAGATAATAATGTATAGTGAGTTAGCATACGGTCTGCTGTTGCCGTTTTTGGGAACGTCGCTTGGTGCAGCGATGGTCTTTTTCCTCAGAGGAGAGATGCCGTCGTGGGTGCAGAAACTATTGTTGGGATTTGCTTCGGGTGTGATGATAGCCGCCTCGGTGTGGTCGTTGCTTATTCCGTCGATAGATATGGCGGCTGAGAGTGGTGGCGTAGCGTGGATGCCCGCCGTGCTGGGTTTCTTGGCTGGTATGTTCTCGTTGCTGCTCTTTGATAGCCTTGTGCCGCACTTGCACCTTGCATCAGACCAGCCCGAGGGTATGAAGTCGGGTTTGGGGCGTTCTACGATGCTGTTCTTAGCCGTTACACTACATAACGTGCCTGAGGGTATGGCAGTTGGCGTAGTGCTGGCGGGAGCCTTGACTGAGAGTGCAGGCATAACGATGGCGGGAGCGTTGGCTCTTTCGTTGGGTATTGCGATACAGAATTTCCCCGAGGGTGCTATCGTCTCTATGCCGTTAAAACAGAGCCTTAAAAGTCGATGGAAGTCGTTTGCTTATGGCGTAGGTTCGGGTATTGTAGAGCCGTTGGCTGGATTGGTTACAATCCTTATGATTGATGTCCTGCAACCCGTATTGCCATATCTTTTGGCATTTTCGGCGGGTGCAATGATATATGTTGTTGTCGAGGAGTTGATTCCCGAGTCGCAGAGCGGTAGCCACTCGAATGTGGCAACCATAGGTGTGGCTGTGGGTTTTGCCTTGATGATGTTGTTGGATGTGGCGTTAGGGTAGTGCGCCCTCCCACTCCAATAATCTGCGTTTAATCTCTGCGCCAGAGTGATAGTTACCTATGCCACCCATCAATGGAAGTATGCGGTGGCAAGGGACTATAACGCTTATGGGGTTGCATCCGACGCTTGTCGCTACGGCACGCACAGCCGTGGGATGGTTTGAGCGTCGGGCAAGCTCAGAGTAACTTATCGTTGTGCCACGCTCAACGCCCAGCAGCGCACGCCACACATCCTGCCGAAAGGGTGTTCCGGCAAGAAGAATCTTTTCAGGTGTTATGTCAAATATTGAGGTGCGATTCTCTATTTTATTGAATTGTGCCCGATTAAATAGTGCTTGTAACTCAGCAAAGGCTTTTTCACGCCCCAAGTAGGTTGTAAATGTGGCAAAGCATAGCGCATCTGCGTGCCACGCTACTAACATCTCGCCAAAGGGTGTTGTCTGGTAGGTATAGTCAATAGAGCCGATGACTTCGGTTGAGGATGTGAATATAACTTCCATCGCTTATGAGTTCTGCACGCCATCACGAGCCTCACGCACGCTGGCAATCAGGGTGTCGGCATCACGGCAAGAAACGTAGATACGTGAGTCGTAAATATCTATAATTTCGACAAAATTATTCCACTCCGAGGCATAAATCGTAATGGTCTCGAACTCCCTGAGGTCGAAATACTTTCCGTAGTAACCAAAGAATCCTGCACTGCCGAAGAGTAGTATGCTACGGCGTAGTTTGCGGGGCTGCACCTTGCGGATGCGGGCTATCTCGTGGATGTCAATCTCTGTAATATCAAAGATGCACTGTATCTCCAACTTGTTATCTAACAACACGATGCGACGGGGGATGGATAACATCATCAGTGCAATGAGAGCCAAGACAAACGACAGAAACCACGCCGAGAAGAATCCTCCCGTGTAGAGCGTATATAACAATACGGTGCCCGCTACGCATAGAATCAATATAAGCGTAGTGAGCAGAATGGTGCG
>JAFNUH010000190.1 GCA_017384185.1 Alistipes sp. | reverse complement strand
GTTGTGACGTATGTGACTATATTCGTGTATCATTATCGACTCAACGTCTTCGTCTGTGCTATTGTGACCGACGTATATTGTCCCAAAAAACGAAAATGATGATATGTCATCCGCAGCACGTATTACCAGAGGAACGTTGCGAATTATCTCGCCCGTCTTCTCCAGACAGCGGATTGCCCAAAATTGGTAAATCATCAGAAAGAGAGCAATAGCGACGCCTATGCCATATATTATCCAAGCTATTACGCTCAGGTCAATCGGCTCGGTTGTTGCCACCTCTGCTACCATTGTAGTTGCGTTTTGCACAGGCGCTATGGCTGGCTTGACGTCGATTGATTTTTGAAGGTATATAACCTCAGCTGCCCATACGGGGATATTTAGCAATGGAATGATTGCCGAGATTACGGGTGCGAGTAGTAGGAACAAGCGGCATAGGCGGAACTCCGTGCGGCGCTCCAACAGAATGTGGTATGCCAAAAGTAGTACGCCACTACAAGCTATTACCTCCAAAACATATATTACTAACTCTCTCATCTGTTGTCAGATGTTTTACTGATTCTTTGCTCTTTCGACAATCTCCATAATCTCGTCAAGCTCGCTTACAGAGATATTCTCCTGCTTTGAGAAGAATGAAACCATATTTGAGACTGAGCCATCGAAATATGAATGCAACAGATTCTTCGCTACGGTCTTGGCATACTCCTCACGCTCGATAGCGGGGGTGTAGAGGTAGCCCTTGCCGATTTGAACGTGCGATACGAAGCCTTTGCGCTCAAGAATCTTGATAAATGTTGCAATTGTTGTGTACTTGGGTTTGGGCGGTGCCATTAATTCAATTACGTCACTCACTGTCGCTTTTCCCAATTTCCAGAGGATGTGCATAACCTCCTCTTCGCCTCTTGTTAAGCCTTCTTTGTTTCTCATTTTAATACCGGTATTAGTTTTACATTAATGTTTGCTAAATTTTTAGAAGGAATGATGTGTAATCCATCTTTCCTTATGCAAATATATAACGAAAAATTTAGAATGCAAATATTTCTCCTAAAAAAATAGAATATACGACTTACTTTTTCTATTAATAGGTCGGTACATATATTAATAATAGGCGCATATTTGCACATTTCAACACTATATCGTATATTTGTCTTATGAAAAATATCGTATTTGATTTGGGACGAGTGGTCTTTGCGCAAGATCCGACCAAAAGTACAGAGCATTTTAAGCAATTCTTCTCATACGTGTCGCAGTCGCCTATGCCGCAATTTTGGGTGGACTACGACTTGGGAGTCTCTTCGATAGATGATGTTGCCGAGCAGTTGGCTGAGTATCGTGGGGTAGAGGTTGCTTATGCTAAGGATATGATTTTGCAGGCAATAGGCAAGCAGGAGACAATCCGCCCAACAGAAAAACTTATTTCGGAGTTGAAGCAGGCGGGGTATAAGCTCTACGTTTTGTCGAATATGTCACGAGAGTTTATCGATTTTCTGCGTCAGAAGGAGGTCTATGCAAACTTTGATGGCGATGTGGTGTCGTGCGAGGTGGGTGTGGTGAAACCTATGCCCGAGATATACGATATTTTGATAGAAAAATTCTCACTCGATGCGTCGCAGACTCTCTTTATTGACGACAGACGAGAGAATGTTGATGCGGCAGCAGAGAAGGGTATAGAGGTGTTTCACTTCGATAGAAACGACTATGCCGGCAGCTGCGAGAAGTTGCGAGAGATGTTGTTATAGGGTGTTAGCAGAGAAAATTTTATAAATTAAAACAGAGAATATTATGGGATTTTTGAAAGAGTTTAAGGAGTTTGCCGTTAAGGGTAACGTGATGGATATGGCTGTCGGTGTTATCATCGGTGGTGCATTCGGTAAGATTGTTACCTCATTGGTTAACGATGTTATTATGCCTCCTATTGGTCTTTTGGTAGGTGGTGTAGATTTTTCTGATATGAAGCTTACGCTCAAGAGCGAGGTTTTGGATGCTGCTGGTGCTGTTGTTACTCCTGCTGTTAATTGGGGCTATGGCGCTTTTATTCAGCAGATTGTTGACTTTACAATCTTGGCATTCTGTGTATTCTTGATGGTTAAGGTTATGAATAAAATCAACAAGAAGAAGGCGGAGCCTGCTCCCGCACCTGCACCTGCTCCCGAGCCAGAGCCTACGGCTGAGGAGAAGCTTTTGACAGAGATTCGTGACCTCCTGAAGGAGAAGAAATAATAAAATAAAGCCTACCAAACGGTAGGCTATTTTTTTACTCCATTGAGTTGATTTTCTCACCTACGATACGAGCCGCTATTGCAACGTACTCGGCGCAGGGGCGGCGCTTGTAGTATTCGCCCGTGCGAGGTGATGGGGTAGGGTCATCTTTCTGCTGTGCCAGACCCAATAACTCTCGGCATACTATCGAGCCATTCTCCTGACGGAACGCCTCGGCTAATGATTGCACGGTGGCATAGCACTGCTTCTTGTTTTCGTTGTCATTAGGTAGTTGATTTGGCGAGAGAAATCCTGCCACCATCGTCATACCACTCACGGCACCACACACCTCACGCAGTCGTCCCATACCACCACCAAAAGGCGCTGATATAGTTGCTGCTAACTCTTTGTCGAGAGCTGCAATATCTCTATACGCAAGAAAAACTGCTTGTGCGCAGTTATATCCCGATGTGAAATAGTCTCGGGCACGCTCCGAACGCTCTTTAATATCTACTTTCATTTTAATCTGTTTTATGTTTATGCAAATTTAGCGAATTAGTCGTACATTTACTAAATTCTGAGTATCTTTGTATAAATATAAATTTATTACTATGCCTAATAACGCATATTTGACAATCGAAAATCAGGTGCAACATAAGTTTATGCAGCACCGCATACATAAAATCTTGCTGGTGTGCTGTCCTTATGATGGCTATATTCTTGAGGAGGATGGTCACATCGAATCGCAAATCAACCGTGAGTATATGGAGCTCAATATGAGTAATCCGCCCTCGCTCACACGTGTGGAGTCAACAACCGAGGCTTTGGAATTGCTCTCGCACCGCAATGACTTCGATTTTGTGCTTACGACATATAATGTTGGTGAGCCTAATGTCTTCGACTTTGCCCGTGAGGTGAAGGCGATGCATCCAGCCTTGCCCGTTGTTTTGCTAACGAGTTTCTCTAAGGAGATTTATCGCCAAATTGATGAGCAGCAGTGTACGGCAATCGACAATATCTTCTGCTGGCACGGTAATACGGACCTTATCATTGCCATCATCAAGTTGATGGAGGATAAGCTAAATGCCGAGAGTGATATTACGGATGGTGGCGTGCAGGCTATCCTGCTTGTAGAGGATTCGATTCGCTTCTATTCGACATATCTGCCTGAGCTTTATAAGATTATCCTTGTACAGAATAGCGAGTTCCTGAAGGATGCCTACAACGAACAGCAGCAGATTAGCCGTAAGCGTGCCCGCCCGAAGGTGTTGCTTGCTACAAATTATGAGGATGCGATAGAGATCTACAACCGATATAAGAAGAACCTGCTCGGTGTTATCTCTGATGTTGGTCTGCTGCTCAAGCAGGGTGATAAGTCGGAGGATGAGAAGATAGACGCTGGTATCGAGATTTGTAAGATGATAAAGAGTGAGACTCCGTGGATGCCCGTCATCTTGCAGTCGTCGCAGGATAACCTCGGTGATAAGGCTGAGGAGCTGGGTGCTGGATTTATCTCGAAGTCATCGAAAACGTTGTTGCCAGAGTTGCAGGATGTGGTCTTGCGTGAGTTCGGCTTTGGTGAGTTTGTCTTCCGTGACCTTGAGACGGGAGCTGTGGTGGGACGTGCTCGTGACCTGATGCAGATGCAGGAGCTTATCTCCACCGTGTCGGATGAGGTTTTGGAGTACCACCTCTCGCAGATGCACCTATCGAAGTGGTTGTATGCTCGTGGCTTGTTCCCGCTGGCTAACGTTCTGCGTAACATAAATAGTAGCCATTTTGCATCTACGGCTGAGCACCGTGCAGCGCTCGTTTCGATGTTTAAGGATTACCGTACGATGCTCGGTCAGGGTCTTGTGGCGCAGTTCGACGAGGAGACATATAGCGATGCCATCGGTTTTGCCCGCTTGGGTGAGGGCTCTATCGGCGGTAAGGCACGAGGTCTGGCGTTTATGAACTCTATGCTGGCGAAGTATAACCAGTACTATAAATACCCCAATGTGCGTATTATGATTCCACGCTCGTTGGTGGTTGCGACCGACTATTTCGACCAATTTATGCGAATAAATGGTTTGAAATATATTATCTCTCGAGATTTGGCTGACGACGATATTTTATCAGAGTTCTTGAACTCTGTTTTGCCGTTGGATTTGTATCAAAAGCTCAAGGTCTTTGTCTCTACTTGTAAGAAACCGCTTGCAATACGTTCGTCATCGAAGTTGGAGGATTCACACTATCAGCCCTTTGCAGGAATCTACTCTACATATATGATTCCACGCTGCGAGGATGATGACCAGATGTTGCGTATGCTCGTCAGGGCGATTAAGAGTGTCTATGCGTCGGTGTTCTTTGCTTCGTCGAAGGCATATATCCAATCTTCGCAAAACCTGCTCTCGGAGGAGAAGATGGCTGTGTTGATTCAGGAGGTGTGCGGTACCGAGCAGCACGGATATTTCTTCCCAACTCTGTCGGGTGTGGCTCGCTCGCAGAATCTATATCCTATTGGATATGAGAAGGCCGAGGAGGGTGTATGTAATATTGTTATGGGCTTGGGTAAGGCTGTCGTGGATGGCGGTAAGAGTCTTCGTTTCTCGCCCGCTTATCCCGATAAGGCGTTGCAGACCTCGACACTCGAGCTGACAATTCAGGATGCTCAGACCGAGGTTATGGCGCTGAGTATGAATCCCGATAGCTTCCGCTCTTCGACCGATGATGCGGTAAATATCGAGCGCATACCAGTATCGAGAATGAACGATTTCCGTAATGCCAAATATGCCTGCTCATACTACGATTACCAGAATAGTCGTATCAGCGAGAGTCCCACACTGTCACGCTATTTCCGTGTGATAACATTTAATCGTGTGCTGAAATATGGCTCGTTCCCTCTGGCAGATATTATTCGTGATATGCTGCGTATGGGCGAGGAGGAGATGCGTTGTCCCGTGGAGATTGAGTTTGCAGTAAATATGGATGTACCTATGGGTGAGATGCAGATTTTCAACCTGTTACAGATTCGTCCCATCATCCGCAATGAGGAGAGTGCAAAGCTGGATTGGTCGCAGATTGATACTTCGGGCGCTGTGGTTTATTCCGAGAATGCCCTGGGCGTGGGTCTTATGCGTGATATACATCGTGTGGTATATATGAAGTTTGATAAGTTCTCGTCACTCTATACGCAGGAGATTGCAAAGGAGTTGTATGAGATAAATCGCCGTATGCGTGAGGATGGTCAGGAGTACGTGCTTATCGGTACGGGTCGCTGGGGCTCGTCTGACCCCAATTTGGGTGTTCCCGTTAAGTGGGCACACATCTCGCAGGCGAGAGTTATCGTGGAGTCGGCGTTGCCTAACTTTAATGTAGAGGCGAGCCAGGGTACCCACTTCTTCCAGAATGT
The DNA here is from genome assembly GCA_017384185.1 of Alistipes sp. GTDB lineage: Bacteria > Bacteroidota > Bacteroidia > Bacteroidales > Rikenellaceae > Alistipes. The sequence continues at coordinate 2,856 of JAFNUH010000190.1, read as the reverse complement.
GACATCGTTGGGTGTGGGTTATCTTTCGTTGGATCCCTCGCACGGAGATGGTGCGCTCGATGTAGAGGTGTTGGATGCTATGCCTGCTTGGTGGGATGGAGAGTATCTGCGTTGTGTAGAGTTTGAAAAGCCTCTTTATATTTATGTTGACGGACAATCTAAGAAGGGTATAGTAAAACCTGTAATGGAGTAGATTTGTAAAAATATATGTGTATGAGAAAGATATTGCGAATTTTTGGTTTTACCGTTGTGGCATTGGTTGTGCTGCTGATGGTTTTGCCGTTTGCTTTTAGGGGAAAGATTGAGAGTGTGGTAAAGAGCGAGGGAAATAAGATGCTCAATGCTCAGTTTGATTTCGAGAGCTTGGATATAAGCCTGTTGCGTCGTTTCCCGTTGGCTTCGGTGTCGCTCAATGACTTTTGGTTGAAGGGCGTGGGTGTGTTTGAGAACGATACGCTGGTGCGTGCCGGAGAGCTTACAGCGGCGGTGAATCTTATGTCGCTTGTAAGTGGAGATTACGAGATTACGAAGATAATTGTCGATGATACCGATATAAAGGCCATTGTGCTTGAGGATGGTCGTGCAAATTGGGATGTGATGAAGTCATCGGGCGAAACGGAGCAGGCAGAGCAGTCGGGCGATGTGTCGTTTAATGTTGCGCTGAAGAAGTTGTCGGTGAGCGATTTTAACCTCGTATATGATGACCGTCAGGGCGGTATGTATGCCGTAATTGAGGATTTCGATGCTACCTGCTCGGGCGATTTTGGTAGCGAGGACACAACCGTAAAATTGGCTGCGCAGAGCCCATCTTTGAGCTTTAGAATGGGTGGTGTGCCATTCCTCAGCCGAGCTTCGGTGAAGGCTGATATGGATGTTGCTGCCGACTTTGTAAATCAGAAATTTACGCTCAACGATAATGAGTTGCAGTTAAATGCTATTCGTGCTGCCATAGATGGTTGGGTTGCTATGACCGAGAAGGGTATGGATATGGACCTGACGCTCAATACAAACGAGGTTGGTTTCAAGGAGATTCTTTCGCTTATTCCTGCTATCTATGCAAAGGATTTTGAGGGAATAAAGACCGACGGTGTGGCTACGCTTACAGCTTATGCTAAGGGTAGTATGGAGGGCGAGGATATTGTTCCTGCGTTCGACGTGGCTCTTAGTGTTAAGAATGCGATGTTCCGTTATCCCTCGCTGCCCGCAGGTGTTGACGGCATCAATATCGCTGCAACGGTGAAGAATCCTGGAGGTAGCATCGATGCAACAACTATCAATGTTAACCCCTTCAACTTTGTTTTGGCGGGTAACCCATTTAGTGTTACGGCAGATGTGAAGACCCTCATCAGCGACCCCGACTTCAAGGCTTCGGCTAAGGGTAAGCTCGATTTGGGTAAGATTAAGGATGTCTATCCGTTGGAGGATATGAATCTCAATGGTGTTGTAGATGCCGATATGTCGTTGGCTGGTCGCTTGTCATATATTGAGAAGGAGCAGTTCGATAAGGTGGCGGCGCAGGGTAGTATCAATCTGAGCGATATGAAGTTGCAGATGGAGAGTATGCCCGATGTAGATATTAAGCGCTCGACATTCAGCTTCTCACCCCGTTATGTTGAACTTAGTCAGACAACGGTGAATATTGGCGATAATGACCTGACGTTGGATAGCCGTTTTGAGAATTATCTCGGTTATCTTTTGAAGGGTACAACTATCAAGGGAACGCTTAATGTTAGTAGCAACCATCTAAATCTCAACGATTTTATGGGTGAGGAGACCGGTGAGCAGACAGCCGAGGAGCAGCCTGAGCAACCTGCGGACACAGAGCCTACGGCAACAACTACGGGCGGTATCCGAGTTCCCGATAATATCGATTTCCGTGCGCAGGTTAATATGAAGCAGGTGCTGCTGGATAAGATGAATTTCTCGGATATTAAGGGTCTGCTTATTATTAAGGATAGCAAAGTTGATATGCAGAATCTATCACTCAATACGATGGGTGGTAGCGTGGTGGCTAACGGTTCGTATGATACTCCCGTTGGTCAGCAGCCCCGCTTGGATGCAGGTTTTGCATTGAATAATATCGCCTTTGCCGATGCGTACCGTGATTTGGATATGGTGCAGAAGTTGGCTCCTATTTTTGCGGGTTTGACGGGTAATTTTTCGGGTAGTATGAAGGTAAATACTCTGCTCGACGATGAGATGAGTCCCGTGCTTCAGTCGCTCAATGCATCGGGTAGCCTCTCGACTAAGGATTTGAGCCTTGGTGATGTGAAGTTTATAAATATGGTTGCCGATATTGTTAAGAAACCCTCGATGAAGGATACCCGTGTAAAGGATTTGGCTATCGACTTCACGATTAAGGATGGACGTGTTAGCACTAAGCCTTTTGCTCTGAAGATGGGTGACTATACTATGAACCTCTCGGGTACTACGGGTCTTGACCAGACTATCGACTATCGTGGTACAATCACGCTCCCTGCATCGGCTGGTGCCGTTGCTAAGTTGGGCACGGTGGATATGACTATCGGTGGCACGTTTACATCTCCGAAGGTGGGTATTGACCTTGAGAGTTTGGCAAAGCAGGCGGCACAGCAGGCTGCTAAGTCGGCTCTGTCGAGCCTTGGCGAGAAGTTGGGCGTAAAGAATAATGCAGAGAGTACTCAGGTGGCAGATTCTACGGCTACGGCTGCACCTGCGACGAATTCAGAAAAGGCGGCAAATGCTATTGGTAAGGCTCTCGACCTATTCAAAAAGAAGAAGTAGAGAGTATTAATATAGATGAAGATGGGGTGCTAACCGATTGGTTGGCACCCCGTTTTTTATCTTAACTTATTACGTATAAAATGTTTGCGGGAG
>JAFNUH010000028.1 GCA_017384185.1 Alistipes sp. | reverse complement strand
GGACCATCCATCGCCTCCATACCACGGCTCAGAAGCCACATACGAGCTGCATCGAAGAGCATATTTGCCAACTCCTGGTCGTTGATAGCCTCGAAGAAACCGCAACCGCCCGTAGGCTGCTCGTAAGAGTATGCGTGTTCGTTGTCGTAGAATGCAGCGATACGACCAACAACCTCTCCCTCATTGTTGTATGCCACCCAACGGATAGCCTCACCATCGGCGTAGAGCTTATTCTTCGTGGGGTCGAAAACCGCCTTGATATCGTTATCGAGTGGGCACACCCAATTTCGGTTGCCCTTATATAGACGTTTGGGAAGGTCGATAAACTCTCTCTCCAGCGCTTTGTCTGTCACCTCTTTGAGGGTGTACTTTGTACTACTCATTATATTGCGTTTTTATAGTATTAGCTAAAAATCTCTCAAAGTTACTAAAAAAACGATTAAATATCCACCGACAATCTACTTTTTTGAGGCGGATGTTGGTGTATTATCTATTTTAACCTATATTTGCCAACCCTTGCGTGGGGTGCGATATTAGATATAAGAGAGATGAAAGAGAGTGTAAAGCGTATATTGGAGAGAATAAAATTATATCTGTCGAGACTGTCGTTTCGTACAGGAGTCATTGTCTTCCTGTCGTGCTTTTTGTTTTATGCCCTCTCGTTTATCGCACTGGCTCTTCCAATTGGGGTTGGTATGCGTGGTGTGTTGTGGACAATATTCTTTGGGCTTGCAAAGACTACACAATATACGGGACTCGCAATCCTTGGTGCCGAGGGTGTAAAACGCCTGAAGAAGATGTTTCGCCGAGACTCCGCAAAGGAGGAGTAAATCTCTACTTTATCTCTCTCTCGGGATTCTTCTTTAAGAATGCCTCCCACGACGATGAGCCTTTTGCAGCCTTCTTGCCTCCGCCCAATCCCTTCACACGCTCACTTCCCATCGCAATGTTTATCGGTGTGCGAGCCGTATAATAGTGGCACAAAGCAACTGCCATACCGTCCGTGGCGTCCAATCGGCGGGGCATATATTCAATCTTTAGCATACGTTTCACGATGGCAGCAACCTGCTCTTTCGATGCCGAGCCGCTACCCGTAATAGCCTGCTTGATACGTGTCGGAGCATACTCGAAGACCTCCTTGTCGTGACTCAGCGCAGCAGCCATAGCCACACCCTGCGCACGTCCCAACTTGAGCATACTCTGCACGTTAGTGCCGAAGAAAGGCGACTCTAATGCCACCTCCTGCGGCTTGTAATCCTCGATAAGTTTACCGACACGCTCGAATATGTAACGCAGTTTACGATAGGGGTCGCTCATCGTGTGCAGGTCAATATCGCCCATCACCACCGAGCGAAGCTGTTTGCCCTCAATCTCGATGATGCCGTAACCCATATAGTTCGTGCCGGGGTCGATGCCCATTATGCGATATTTATTACTTGTCTGCTCCATACGTTACGCAAATATACGAAAAATCCTCACACCGAGAGCCGATGTGAGGATTTAATTCCGTTGTTGTTATATTACTTGAGCAACTCAGCAATCTTAGCCTGCAACTCCTCGCCACGCAACGCTGTTGCGATAATCTCGCCTGTTGAGCAGTCAACAAGGAAGTTTGCGGGGATTGAGTTAACGGCATAGTCGTGACGTGCCTGGTTGTCCCAATACTTAACAGAGCTAACGTGGGGCCAAGTGAGCTGCTTATCCTCGATAGCCTTCACCCAAGCCTCCTTAGTACGGTCGAACGATACACCGAAAATCTCGAAGCCCTTCTTGTGGTAGTTCTTGTAAGTCTCAACCAAGTAGGGAACCTCACGCATACAGGGACCACACCAAGATGCCCAGAAGTCGATAAGAACATACTTGTTGTTCTTGTTCTCGATAACGCTCTTCAATGAAAGCTCCTCGCCCTCGGGTGTCTTGTCAACGATGTTGATGTACTTGTTGCCGGGCAAAACCTTCAATGCCTGCTCAGCCGACTTCTTCATATTTGCAAACTCCTCCTGCTTCTCAGCGGGCATTGTAGCAATAGCGTCGAGCACCTGCTGGGGCTCAAATGCGTAGTAGTTTGCCTTAAGAAGGTCCTGTGCTACAAGATTACCTTTGCAACCCTTAATAGCCTCAACCATAGTGTAGTTCCAGCTCTTCTCTGCAGCCTGAGCAACAGACTTGTCTTCACTCTGCATAAGTTCCTCGAACTCACTCAAATAGCTGTTAATCTGGTCAACGATGCCGTTCAGATTACCACCAATAGCGGCGAGAGTTGTGCGCTTCTCACCCTCAATTGCCTTAATTGCAATATCTGCGGGCTCAACGTAGAGTTTTGTGAAGAGCTCGGGGCGCTCTGCGCCAACCTCCTTGATTACTACGTATGCAACATAGGGCTGCTCGGCGATACCCTCCAATACAAATGCGTTACCAGCAACGGCAACAGAGTCGATAGTCTTCAACTCACGACCCTCCTCTACCTGCAAATATGCATATTTGCCTGCGAACTTATCAGACTCACCGCTGATAGTAAACTTCGCCTTGTTTGTGCAGCTTGCTACCATCGCAGCAGCCATCACGATTGTGAAAATCTTCTTCATATTAATTTCTGTTTTAGTAATTATTTCTTAATCTCCTTCTCCAATGCCGCAACACGCTTCTGCAAGTCGGGCAGATTCTTGAATACTGCGAATGAACGGTGGAATGTCATACCGGGAAGTGCGGGGCTACCCAAACGAGTCTCTCCGTCGGGAACATACTTGTCAAGACCAGACTGTGAGCCAATCATAACACGGTTACCGATAGTCACGTGGTCGGCAATACCAACCTGACCTCCCAAGAAGCAGTTCTGACCAACCTTTGATGAGCCTGCAATACCTGTCTGAGCCGATGAAACGGTGTTCTCGCCAACCTCAACGTTGTGACCAATCTGGATAAGGTTGTCGAGCTTAACGCCCTTGCGGATGATTGTTGAGTCGGTCTTGGCACGGTCGATACAAGTGTTTGCACCAATCTCCACATTATCCTCGATGATAACATTACCCAATTGAGGAATCTTGTCGAACGTACCATCAGGTTTGGGTAGGAAGCCGAAGCCGTCAGCACCGATAACAGCGCCTGCGTGGATGATACAGTTTGCACCTACACGGCAACCCTCGTAAATCTTCACGCCAGGGTAGAGCGTTGTGCCTGCGCCAATCTTCACGCCATCGCCAACATATACCTGCGGATAAATCTTTGCACCAGCCTCGATAACAGCGCCCGCCTCGATAACGGTGAAGTCGCCCACGTAGCAATCCTCGGCAACGGTAGCCTTCTCCGAGATAGATGCCATCTTGCTGATACCCTTCTTCTGGGGCTTCATTGCGTTGTACATCTCAAGAAGCTTGAGTACGGCTGCACCTACGTCGGGTAACTTGATAAGCGTTGCTGCTACCTCCTGCTTAGGCTCGAAGTCGTTGCCTACGAGTACGATAGATGCCTCAGTAGTGTAGATGTACTGCTCATATTTAGGATTTGAGAGGTATGTTAGCGCCCCCTTCTTGCCACCCTCGATAGAGGAAACGGTATGAACGGTTGCGTTCTTATCTCCCACGATGCTGCCGCCCAAAAGACCGGCAATCATTTCTGCTGAAAATTCCATTTTTTATCTGTTTGAAAGTTAAATTTTTACTTCTGTTATATGCTAACCTGCAAATATATGAACAATTACGTAATCCTGCAACGGCGAAGGGGATATTTGGAACAAAAAACTGCAGAAATTGACTTCCCGCAGTTTTTAATTACAAATAATCTTTCAGATTAACCCCCTCGGGCAGTAGCCAATCGACCTCACGACCGAACGAGAGTAACTCCCTCACCGTTGATGACGACACGTCGGCAAGTTCGGCTGGCGTGAACAACATTACGGTCGTAATTTCGGGATATAGACGGCTGTTGGTCTGCGCCAAAGTGCGCTCATACTCAAAGTCAATGGTGTTGCGCACACCACGAATAATAGCCGTTGCACCCACCTTGCGAGCTGCATCGCCCGTAAGCGTAGAGTATGTTATGCACTCCACACGCTCGTCGTCGGCGTAGAGCTCCTCGATTAACTTTTTGCGAGCTTCGAGCGAGAGGAGCGAGCGTTTGTTTACATTCTCGCCGATGGCAATAACCACCTTGTCGAATAGCCCTAAAGCCTGCT
>JAFNUH010000189.1 GCA_017384185.1 Alistipes sp. | reverse complement strand
CCATAATCACACCCATGATCACACTATAAGGGGTGATCTCGGGGTAGGAGTTTTGTGGTTTGAGAATAGGCTCGTAGTGCTCTCCTGCACCTGCGGTGCGGCTATACCTACGCCCTCATTTTCGGGGTCCTGCACGGTGGCAAGCATACGACGGCGCAGAGTAGCGTAATCCTCGCCTTGGAGCATTCGCTCGCTCACGGGGAGGCACACCTCACGAAGTTGTAACGAGTCCTCGGGCTCAGCTACGCTCAGCACATACATTATCTCCCTGTCGCCAGCGTGAATCACCTCTCGCTCCTGGGCTGTGAAGTCGGTCTTGCAACTTACGATGGTCATAGCCAAAAATATGGTGAATAATAGTTGTTTCATCTTACAATTTATCAATGATTTTCTCGGGCAACTCGGGCATCGCTCCATTCTGCGTGCAGACGTATGCCGAGACCTCTACGGCGAGGGCGTGCGCCTTCTTCACCTCCTTGCCACAGAGCAGGGCGGCGATAAAAGCACCCGTGAACGAGTCGCCAGCACCAACCGTGTCGGCAACCTTGACCTTTGGCGTGGGGAGGAACGACTCGGTGCCATCCATACAGTAGATGTAACTGCCCTCCGTGCCGCAGGTCAGAATCAACATATCAATCTCATATCGCTCCATAAGACGCAGTGCCATCATTCGTTGCGTAGGCATCTCAATGCCTATCAAGCGGCACACCTCGACAATCTCCTCGTCGTTGATTTTCAGGATGTCGCAGGCACGCATCGACGACTCGACAACCTCCTTCGAGTAGAAGGTGCCACGCAGGTTGATGTCGCAAATCTTTATTCCCTCGGCGGGCATCGTGGTGATAAACTTTTCGATTGTCTGGCGTGATACGCTGTTACGTTGTGCCAGCGTGCCAAAACATACGGCTATGGTGTTGCGTGCCAGCGCCTCAAGCTCCGCCGTAAAGGGGATGTTGTCCCACGCCACACCCTCACAAATGTCGTATTGCGGGATGCCCTTCTCGTCGAGTGTCACCTCGACAGTTCCCGTGGGGTAGGGCACTGTGGCAAGCTGGGTCTGCAAGCCTTTCTGCTCAAATGTTTGGTGTATCTCCTTGCCGAGCGCATCATCACCCACGGCACTCACAGCCACGGCGTCAAGCCCAAACTGCGAAACGTGGAATGTGAAGTTGGCGGGCGCACCGCCTATCTTGCGACCCTCGGGAAGCATATCCCACAGAGCTTCGCCAATGCCTACGATATAATTCTGCTGCGTATTACTCATAAAATCTCTGTTTTAAGGTAGAATCATAGTTTTCTCTATACAAATATAGAAAAGTGTTTTGGGAATAGCAAAATTATGTTTTGTGATTCGATAGTGTTATCGTATATTTGCAGAAACAATTCGAATTTTATGCAAAGAAAACTACTATACGTCGCTCTCTCTGTCGTGCTTCTCTCGGTGGGATGGCTTGGTGCGGGCGGCTTCACGCTTTTGGCGGCTCTCGTTCCGCTGCTCTTAATCAGTCAATCATACACCGACTCAAAGCGAGATTGGTGGCGTATGGCGGGGTGGGCTTCGCTGACCTTTGCGTTGTGGAATGTTGCTACGGTGTGGTGGGTATGGATTGCAACCCCCATAGGACCTATCGCCGCAACCATCATCTCTACGTTCTGGAATATGGTTGCCTTTATGCTCTACCACTACGTCTCGAAGCGAGCGCCCAAGTCGGTGGCATACACGCTTTTGGTGGCGGCGTGGATAGCAACCGAGTTTTTGTATATCCGCACCGAGGTGTTGTCATTCCCGTGGCTGGTGTTGGGTAATGGATTCTCAGGCTCTACGTGGGCCGTGCAGTGGTATGAATATACGGGCGTGCTGGGCGGCTCGTTGTGGGTTTTGCTTGCCAACATAGCTATCTTCGAGGCGTTGCAACATCGAACAAAACTCTCTGCGGTGCGTGCTGGCGTGGTGGCACTGTTACCCGTTGTGGTGTCGCTTGCTATTTTCTGGAGCTATAAGCCCGAGGGCGAGCGAGTGAAGATTTCTGTCGTGCAGCCCAATGTCGATTGCTATGCCGAGAAGTTTAATAATACAGCAAATAAGCAGCTTAATAATATCGTTGATTTGATTGAGCAGACACCCGCCGACACGAAGATTATCGTTTTGCCCGAAACCTCTCTGCCAGAGCTTGTTGATGATGATGAGCCGCAGGATGCAGCAAGTGTTAATACCTTGTGGCAACTCCTCGCCGCAAAGCGTCCCGAAACGATGATTGCGGCTGGTGCTTCGACCATAAAATATTATGATTTGGGCGAAAAGCCCTCCGATACGGCTCGTCAGAGTATGGGCTCGTTCTACGATATTTACAACTCGGCAGTTGCCATCGGTAGCGATGGCGAGGATATTCACCATAAGATGCGCCTTGTAATTGGCGTGGAGGCTATGCCGTGGTGGTTTCAGAGCCTGAGCGAGTTGATTGATTTGGGTGGCGTGTCGGGTCAGCTGGGTCGTAGCGATAAGGCTACCGTATTTGAGAAGGGTGGCATTAAGGCTGGACCTGCCATCTGCTACGAGGGTCTTTATGGCGACTGGTTTGCACGCTTTGTGCGTGAGGGAGCAGATGTGATGCTGGTGATGTCTAACGATGGCTGGTGGGGTAACACCCCGGGTCATAAACGTCTGTTCGACTTCTGCCGTCTGCGTGCCATCGAGACACGTCGTGCCGTTGCCCGTAGTGCCAATACGGGCGTGTCAGGATTCATCAACTCTCGTGGCGATGTCGAGCAACGTCTGGATTGGGACGAGCGTGGTGTGTTGAGTGCCGACGTTGAGCTGTCGCAACGCACAACAGCCTATGTAACCTATGGCGACTGGTTGGGTCGTATGGGTCTGTTGCTCACCTTCCTGGGCGTAATGTACTTCACCGCCTACCGCATACGTCGTAAAAATCATTTAGTTTAGTGTATATGAATTACGCTCAGACCATAGAGTACCTCTTTACCACAACCCCCTCGTTTCAGCAGGTGGGTGCCGATGCTTATAAGCCTGGCTTAGAGCGTATTCTCAGCTTCTGTCACCACCTTGGTGACCCGCAGAAAAATTATAAGTCGATTCACGTAGCTGGCACTAACGGCAAAGGCTCCGTCTCGCATATGTTGGCATCGGTGCTGCAACACTCGGGCTACCGTGTGGGTCTTTTCACCTCGCCGCACTTGCGTGATTTCCGTGAGCGTATGCGAGTGGATGGGGAGATGATTTCCGAGCGTCGGGTGGTCGATTTTGTGGCTCGCCATAAGGATAAGATGCGTGAGCTGGACCTCTCGTTTTTCGAGATGACTACGGCTATGGCTTTTGACTTCTTCTCGGCGAGCGACGTGGAGGTTGCCGTCATTGAGACCGGCTTGGGTGGTCGTCTCGATGCTACGAATGTCATCCTGCCCGAGCTTTGTGTCGTGACAAACATCGGTCTTGAGCATACCGACCTTTTGGGCGATACTATCGAGAAGGTGGCAGCCGAGAAGGCGGGCATCATCAAGCCCTCGGTGCCTATCATTTTGGGTGAGGCTAACGAGCAGTATAATCACGTCTTTGAGCAGCGTGCTGCGGCTTGTGGCTCACGTGTGATATACGCCGAGCAGGAGTTGAAGGTTGTCGAGCGCCGCCGTGAGCGTGATTCCCAGCAT
>JAFNUH010000188.1 GCA_017384185.1 Alistipes sp. | reverse complement strand
TCGTGGCGCTAATCGTAGCGGTGGATATGGGATTGTTCCGCCACTGGGATTTCCGTCTCGACAGCACTATCATCCCCTACCTGCGCACGCCCAAGGAGGCTGCCGCCAGCGTTACGTGGGGCGATTTACTCCCTACGCTTATACTCTTCTGTGGCTACGGAGCGTTGCTATATGCAGCGTGGCGACCCATAACAAAAGTTTACAAAGCGGTAAAACAAAGCCTCGCACAGCGATTTACGACAACGCTTGCGATGATTCTACTTGGTGGATTTATCTTTTTGGCGATACGTGGTGGCGTAGATACAGCACCTGCCAACGTGAGCAAGGTCTATTTCAGCGACAATATGTTCCTGAATCAGGCGGCTACAAACCCCATATTCTCGTTTATCTCCTCAGCCTCACGCTCAGAACTGAAGGATAGCGACTACCGTTACTACTCGGACGAGGAGTGCGCTGAGATTTTTTCTACGATTAGCGAGGATAAAGAGGTGGCAAACACACAATCTATACTTCGCACCGAGCGCCCCAATGTGGTGCTTATTATGCTTGAGAGTCTGGGTCGCACCGTCGTTGACGAGGTGGTGGATGGCAAAGCCGTTACGCCCAACCTGCAACGCATAAAGGGGGAGGGCATCTGGTTTGAGAATATGTACGCCAACTCTTATCGTACCGACCGAGGTACGGTAGCCGTTATGAGTGGCTACCCCGCCCACCCCGTAGTCTCGGTTATGAAGTATCCGCAGAAGGCTCACACCCTGCCCGCCATAGCACGCTCGTTGCAGGCTGAGGGGTATGCTACAAGTTTTATGTATGGTGGCGATGCCAACTTCACCAATACTATATCATATCTCTACGGCACGGGCGTTGAGCGCATAACCGACAAGGCGCAGATGCACTTCGATGCTCCGACAAATAAGTGGGGATACGCCGACGAGGTGGTCTGCCCATACTTTGCCGATGAGGTTCTACAATTAGCTCAAGAGGGAAAACCATTCTTTGCCACACTGCTTACGCTCTCGTCACACGAGCCTTTTGATGTAAATTACTCCGCATTTGAGAATAAGATTCTAAACTCGGCAAGCTACACCGACCACTACGTTGGAGCGATGATTGACAAGTGGCGTCAGTCGCCCGCTTGGAACAATTTGCTCGTTGTACTGATTGCCGACCACGGTATGCCCTACCCCGAAACGCTCACAACAGGCTCTATCGCCCGCCAGCGCATACCTATGATTTGGACGGGAGGTGCCCTTAGAGAGGGCGGTGTGCAGATTGATACATTCTGCTCGCAGGCAGACTTAGCCGCAACGCTGCTTGCGCAACTCGGCATCTCGCACGAGGATTTCACCTTCAGCCACGATATTTTCAACCCCCAAGCGCCACACTACGCCTTTTGGAGTTACAACAATGCTTTCGGCGTGGTTGATAGCGAGGGTTATTCGGTTTACGACTGTACCCGCAATGATATAATTATGAGTAATGGAACGGCTGAAAACACCTCTCGTCAGGTAAGCGAAGGAAAGGCGTTTGTACAAACCATCCACCAAGATATTCGCAGACGATGAAGCCCTCCATATTTAGGGTTGCACCAGCAAAACACGGATTTACACTACTATAAACAACTGAATTAGAGATGAGAATGCGCTCAAAGATACTCTTTACCATACTCGCCATCACGACCCTGCTGCTCTTTGCCGTAGATATGATGGTCGGCTCCGTCGGCATAGCTGCGGCGGATGTGTGGGCAGCCCTCACGGGCGGAGAGTGCGACCCCATAACCCGTAAAATTGTCCTCGACATACGCCTTATGAAGTCTGTGATGGCGATACTTGCTGGTGCGGCACTCTCGGTGAGTGGTCTGCAGATGCAGACACTCTTCCGCAACCCTCTGGCAGGTCCCTATGTCTTGGGCGTGAGCTCGGGCGCAAGCCTTGGTGTGGCTATTTTCATTCTGGGGGCACCACTTTTAGGCATTGGAGGCTCATCGATGCTCTCCACATTTGGTACGGCGGGTGCTGCGTGGATAGGCTCGGCGATAATCCTTGCGATGGTGGCAGCCGTAAGCCAACGCATAAAGGATATAATGGTGATTCTTATTCTGGGTATGATGGTCAGCTCGGGCGTGAGCGCCATCGTGCAGATTCTGCAATACCTCAGCAACGAGGAGGCACTCAAGAGCTTCGTCATCTGGACAATGGGCTCGTTGGGAGATGTGACAACCTCACAGCTTATGTTGGTTGCTCCGGCTATAATCTTGGGTCTTGCCATCTCGGTGAGTGTTATTAAGCCTCTGAATCTTCTGCTTATGGGCGAGGCGTATGCACGCACGATGGGTATGAGCGTAAAACGAACACGCACACTGATACTCCTCTCGACAACACTCCTGGCAGGTAGCGTGACGGCATTCTGTGGTCCTATCGGATTTATCGGATTGGCGATTCCGCACGTTGCACGCATCATCTTCTGCGATGCCGACCACCGCACACTTATGCCTGCGGCGGCATTGACGGGAGCCGTGGCGTTGCTTCTGTGCGATATAGTGTCGAAGATGTTGACCCTCCCCGTGAACACCATCACAGCACTGCTCGGCATACCCATCGTTATATGGGTAGTGATTCGTAACAAAAATATAGTATAGGTATGATACGATTCGAGAATCTCACATTAGGATATGGCAGCCGCACGCTCATCGACTCGCTCACGGGCGAGATACGTCGTGGTCATCTTACGGCACTCGTGGGTCGCAACGGAACGGGAAAGAGTACGCTGCTACGTGCCATAGCGCAGTTGGGAGATATAGCCTCAGGCGAGATATTTATCGACGGCAAAGAGCTGAGCCGCATATCGCCCTCGGAGATGGCATCAAAGGTGGCGCTGGTAACGACCGACAAGGTGCGTATTGCAAACCTACGTTGCCGTGATGTGGTGGCACTCGGACGTGCGCCCTACACCAATTGGATTGGACGTATGCAGGAGCAGGATAACGAGATTGTTGAGCAGTCGCTCGCAGCCGTGGGTATGAGCGAATATGCCGACAAGACTATGGACAGGATGTCCGATGGCGAGTGTCAGCGCATTATGATTGCCCGTGCGCTGGCTCAGCAGACGCCAATCATTCTGCTGGATG
>JAFNUH010000187.1 GCA_017384185.1 Alistipes sp. | reverse complement strand
GTACCCTCAGCGTGGTAACGCTTCGTTGCAGGCGAGTAGTAACCCTGCACAATATTGCGTCCCGTGCGACCATTAACCAGATTGACACGGATACGCTGGCGCTCCAAATCCCAACGAGAATCGATATGCAACGGAGCTACGGGATATTGGTTGACGGTGAGAGAGTCGATAGATACATCGGCAGTAATCTCGCCACGGCTAAAGCCACCCTTCATTGAGGCTACACCATTACCCAACGCTCTGACGTTATAACCCAGCTTCGTAGCAAATCCTGTAAAAGGACCAAGCTCAAAATCTCGCATACGCACCGTGAGCGAATCGGTAAGGCTGCGTGACACCACACCCGAGAGGTGTAACTGCTGACGCTCGCTGGCAACAAGGAAGTCGTTTATCTCAATGCGTGTACTATCCATACTTATAAGGTCGGAGGTCACACGCCACTGCTCACGTCCCACGTTGAACGTTGCGGGGAAGAGTGTCACATCGACACAAGGCATACCCGTAGGCTCGACACGACGCAGTTGTGCCATCAATGCCATAACGCCCGAGAGCGAATCGGTCTTATCATCAAAGCCCGCAGAGAGCAGCACACGGTTATTCTTTGCGCCACCCATAACCGACAACTGCGGCAGGTGCAACATACCCGAATACAAATCCTCCAAGCTCATATACATAGCAAGCGAATCGCCCTGGTTTGTCACATTTACGTTTAGTTTTGTTGCCAACATCTTTCCTCGCTCAACGTAATCAGATGCTGCACGAAGCGTAAGGTGGTTTTGTGCAGGATTCATCATAAAGTTGAGCTTCGTACCCGGGGCAATCTGCAGACCCTCGCTGATAGCGTTCAACAACGGGTCAATATTCTTCACCGTAGCCGAGAGAGCAGAATAACCACCATCCTCTGCCGTAACATCATACTTGGTGTTATATTGCAGACCGGGCAGATACTTCGACATTGCAGTCTTGAGATATTTGATAATCTCAGCATAGCTCGTAGGACCTGTAAACGTAGCATCGGCAAACTCCGAGGTAAACTCCAACGAACGGCTACCATCAACATTACGTGCCGAGAGCTTAATAGGACCAGACGAGAGTGTATCGGCGTGATAGATGTAACGACCCTTATCAATCGAGAGCGAGCCATTCATATCATCCAACGTACGACCAACGGCATAGAGCGAAGCGTTGAAACCCACGTGCGAGATTGAATCACGCTTATTCACATTCATTGCGTGCAGGTCGGCATCCGTAACATTAAGTTCGAAATCGTAGACGGGATTTTGATAATTCAAATCGGCAGAGCCTTTGAGTTTAAAGCCCATCGGACGACCCGTGCTCGACACCTCGCCCGTGAAGCTACGATTTACAACAAGACCATTGACACGAATATCCTCGTAGTTGCATTCGTTAAACTCTATCTGTGAGACATCACCCCGCAAGCGACCATAAAGACCCGTTTGGCGAGATGTAGTTCCGTCGAACGACACCGCACCCGTAACATATCCCAACGATGGCACCTGTAACAGACGTCCCAACTGAAGATGGCGCAAATCGGCTTGAGCCACCAGCGACGAACGAGCCGGCTGACCTTCTTCACGCTCCATAGGACGATGCTCCGCAGTAAAGGTTGCATTACCCGCCTCGGTAGTGAGCAGCGCCTCGGCGCTAAACTCTGTAAAGCCGCCATCGAAACGACCAGCACAGATAATCTCTCCCGCCGCATCGGATATCGAAAGCACCTTGTCGGGCAGCTGACGCCCCGTAATACTACTAAGCATCCAGGCTATATCGTCCTCCGTAGTGGTAAGGCGTTTCAAATTAAGGTTCATCGTTCCTCGGCGCACGTTGGGCAATCCTCGCAAACGCACATCGCCGTGCAGTGAGCTACCCTTACCAAACTTAAGTTCATTAACGGTAACAAACATATCGGCAACAGTACCACGCACCGTAGCACTCGCATCACGCACCATAATATTCCACGGCAGCAACTTATCGGCAAAGTGAGCCACATCGGATGACGAGACTGTGCTCTTATAGAGTTCACCTTCGATTCGCACGTTGTGGATAAAATCTTTGTACGAGGTCCAATCCTCGCCACGCAGGACAAGCGACTTGATTCTTACGTCGGAGCTCTCAGCCATAACCTCAAAGTCACGCAGGTCGATTACACCCTTATCGATAAGGAAGTGACCTGTGAAATTCTGCACCATAAATCCACAATGCTCCACAGCCGAGAAGTTGCGCACGTAACCGCCGATACGCCCTCCATCGAGCGTAAAGTCATCAACCAACGCAGTGATATGTTCGATATGCATATCGCCATAATCGACACCATAGCTTGGATGGCGATGTTCGTGTTGTTCGATTACAAGGTTGATATTCTCTAAAAACACATCCTTGACCTTAAGAGAAAAATTGCCCTTCTTCTTATCTTTCTTGGTCAGATGCTGCACAACCTCCTTGATATTCATCTCGCCGTTGGGCGTTTCACGGATATTGAGATATGCATCGCTAATTGAGCCATTACGAAGCGTGATACCTGTCGCCCCATCGAAACGAGAGAGGAAAACTTTAACCTTTCCTACGTACAAGAGTGTATCCTGCTGATAATCTTCGACATAAAATCCATCAGCACGCACACTACCCAAAGCTCCCAGGCGGATATGGTCAATCTCTACACGTGTATTCAGCTTTTTAGAGATTAAAGCCGTTGCCTGATGCACAAGGAAGTTCTGCACCGAGGGCAACTCAACGACCAAAGTAAGCACAATAGGACAAAATATCAGAAACAATAGCGTAACTGATAGCACCTTTAACAATATTTTCGTAACTTTGCGCATTGACATTGGTCTTTAATCTTACAAATGTAAATATTTTTCTATTAAAAATAGAAAAAAAACGCATAAAAGCACACATATGGATATAACAATTCTTGGCATCGAGTCCTCTTGCGACGATACATCGGCAGCCGTGATACGCAACACGACCCTATTATCGAACGTAATTGCATCGCAAGCCGTACACGTTAAGTATGGTGGCGTGATACCCGAACTTGCATCACGTGCCCATCAGCAAAACATTATCCCTGTGGTAGATACAGCACTCAAGGAGGCTGGCATAACAGCCGACAAGATAGATGCCATAGCCTTCACACGTGGACCCGGTTTGCTCGGTTCGCTCCTGGTGGGAACATCGTTTGCTAAGGGATTGGCTATTGCAAATAATATTCCGATGGTGGAGGTAAACCACTTGCAGGGACACATTCTTTCGCACTTTGTCGATATGCCCGACCGTGAACTGCCCCACCCCTCATATCCGTTCCTCTGTCTGTTGGTTAGCGGAGGACACACGCAGATTGTGAAGGTAAACTCTCCTCTCGAGATGGAGATTATCGGCACAACTATCGACGATGCTGCCGGTGAGGCGTTTGACAAGTGTGCAAAGGTGATGGGATTGCCCTACCCTGGAGGTCCCGTAATCGACCGCCTGGCTAAGGAGGGTAATGCCGAGGCGTTCACATTCTCGAAGCCACACGTTAAGGGCGAGTTTGACTACTCATTCTCTGGACTGAAGACTTCATTCCTCTACACTCTGCGTGATTGTGTTGCCGAAGACCCCGACTTCGTTGAGAAGCACAAAGCAGACCTCTGCGCATCGCTGCAAAAGACTATTATTGACATTCTGTTAGACAAGTTAATAAAGGCAACAAAACGCCTGGGTATCAAAGATGTAGCCATTGCTGGAGGTGTGTCGGCTAACTCTGGTTTGAGAGAGGCTGTTGCCGAGGCGGGACGACGTCGTGGATGGCGCACATTTATCCCCGAACTGAAGTTTACAACCGACAACGCTGCTATGATTGCCATCTCGGGATATTACCGTTATCGCCAGGGATTAATCTCAGGTTTGGACGTGTCGCCCGTTGCCCGTTTGGAGGAGATTTTATAAGATAATTTACCTAAAAGAATACAGAATGCCACCCGATGAGGTGACTTTTTTAGCCCCATTAAGAAGAAAAATACAACATTCTTTACAACGCCTTCAAGGGTAAGATGGAGAATGGCTACGCCTTTGCCGGCTCAAATGCGTGGCGCTCGGATAGGATAATAAGTGTCAAGGAGTTGATTACATCGCTCAGAGATGAGTTTGATGCGAAAATCAAATCATTTATGTAAAAGAGAAGGG
>JAFNUH010000027.1 GCA_017384185.1 Alistipes sp. | reverse complement strand
CAACGCAACCTTGATACCACCTGCTACGATTGTAGGAGAGATATCACCAGCAGCCTGAATCTGGTCGAACGCACCGATCATACCTACTACGGTACCCATGAAACCCAACATAGGAGACAAAGCGATGAACAAACCGATCCAAGAAAGACCTGACTCCAACTGACCTGTCTGAACTGAACCGTAAGATACAACTGCCTTCTCAACAGCGTCCATACCCTGATCCATACGATCGAGACCCTGATAGTAGATAGAAGCAACGGGACCACGAGTGTTACGGCAGAAATCCTTAGCAGCCTCAACGCCGTTGTTGTTCAAAGTCTCCTCGAACTTAGCGATGAACTTCTTAGTGTTGATGTTAGAGAATGCCAAGTAAAGCATACGCTCGATAGCAATTGACAAACCAATTACCAAGCAAACCAATACGGGCATCATCCAGCCCCAACCACCCTCGAGGAACTTCTGCATCAAAATCTGGTGCATTGTCTCACCTGCGAGCTCAGTCTCAGCACCCTGTGCGAAGGCGCTTACAGTGCCAAGAACGGCAACTGCCAAAAACATAAGATTTTTTTTCATAGCTTTTTGAAATAAATTTTAATTAGTGTTTGTTACTTTATTTGTTTTTAGTTTTATGTTGTTAATTTTTTGTCACAAAAATTATTTTTTGTGGTCGAAATGCACCTCACAGAGGTATTTTTCGAGTTTTGGGTTGTTTAGGTTGCCCCTACCGACAAAGCGACACAAAACGCACCAACGTCGTGAGCCACAACTTGTTACACCACAAACCCCCGCCCCCATCGGGCGGTCAATGCAGTTTTGGTAGAGTTTACGGACCGAAATATAAGAATTATTTTTTTCTTGTGCAAGTACCTAAAGGGTAAATTCTCCTCTCAACGGGCGTTGAATAAGCTCCACGCTCTGCTCCCAAGGCAGATTTTGACCCAAAACATACATCAATTTTGTGATTGCAGCCTCGCTGGTCATATCGTATGCCGAGACCACTCCTGCCGAGTGCAGGCGCTGTCCCGTCTCGTAGAGATGCATCTCCACGGAGCCGTTATCACACTGGGTAACATTGAGAACTAAGACGCCTCGCTGGATGGTCTCACGCATAAGCTGCAAGAACCAACTCGACGTAGGAGCGTTGCCCGCACCGTAGGTCTCAAGCACCACGCCACGCAACCCCTCAACCGAGAGAATTGCACGCAGAGTATGCTCGCTGATGCCGGGGAAAAGTTTGATAATTGCGACACCCTCGCTCAGCATCGTAGCTATACGCAGAGGCTCCTGCGAAGGCTCTACGTGTGCGATTGCAGCGGTGTTGTAGCTTATCTTCACACCTACCTCGGCAAGCGGTGGATAGTTGGGCGAAGAGAAGGCATCGAGCTCCTCGGCACTACTCTTTCGGGTACGATTTCCACGGCATAGACGGCTATGGAAAAGCAGCGCAACCTCGGGTACAACGGGACGCCCGTCAACCTTGGCAGCTGCCACCTCGATAGCCGTAATAAGATTCTCACGACCATCCGTGCGAAGCACTCCGATGGGAATCTGACTACCGGTAAAGATTACAGGTTTTGCCAAATTTTCGAGCATAAAACTGAGTGCCGAAGCGGTGTAGGACATCGTATCGGTGCCGTGCAGGATAACAAAGCCATCGTACTTCTCGTAGTTATCTTGTATAACCTGAGCAATGGCACACCAATCCGAGGGTTTCACGTTCGACGAGTCTATAAGCTTAGGCATCGTGTGGACATCGATATCGACATTCAGACGGCGCAACGAGGGGAACTCATCGTAGATACCGCTAAAGTCGAAAGGCACCAACGCACCCGTCTTCT
>JAFNUH010000002.1 GCA_017384185.1 Alistipes sp. | reverse complement strand
AGAAGCGTCACGCAATCTACCGCCACCTCTCACAGAAGGATATCGTACCCTTCCCGGGCGATGACAGCCGTGAGTTCTGGCAGCGTGCTGAGGAGCGCACTCAGAATACAGCACACCTATACGACTTGTTAGGTATGGCTGAGTATCAGGCTATTGAGGTGTTCGTAAGAATGAAGATATAATAATATTTACGGGCTACAAACATATCTGAACCTTTGGAGCTGCTTGCGGCGACCAAAGCCCCTGCCTGAGGCGGGGGTTGGGGGTGGGTCAGATTTGCAAATGCGGTCTGTGACCGCAGGGTAGACCGTGATAAGCAATTTTAGCTTGATAATTTATAAACAGGATAAATAAACTAAATAAAAATATATGAGAGTAATTATCGAAAACACATCGGCCGAGGCTGGTCGTTGGGCAGCACACTACGTAGCGGCTCAGATTAACGCAAAGGCTGCCGTATGCAGCGAACCTTTCGTATTGGGTCTTCCTACTGGCTCTACTCCTTTGGGTATGTACGCAGAGCTTATCGAGCTCTACAAGGCTGGTAAGGTATCATTTGCAAATGTTGTTACGTTCAATATGGACGAGTATGTAGGTCTTCCCGAGGAGCACCCCGAGAGCTACCACTCATTTATGTGGAACAACTTCTTCTCACACGTTGACATCAAGCCCGAGAACGTAAACATCCTTAACGGCAATGCAGAGGATTTGGCTGCCGAGTGCGAGGGTTACGAGAAGCGCATCGAGGCTGCTGGTGGTATCGACCTCTTTATCGGTGGTGTTGGCGAGGATGGTCACTTGGCTTTCAACGAGCCCTTCTCATCGCTCAACTCACGTACACGTGTAAAGACCTTGACTGAGGATACTATCATCGTTAACTCACGTTTCTTCGACAACGATGTAAACAAGGTGCCTAAGTTGGCTTTGACCGTAGGTGTTGCAACCGTATGCTCAGCAAAGCAGGTTTTGGTATTGGCTCTCGGTCACAAGAAGGCACGTGCCGTCCAGCAGTGCGTTGAGGGTTCTGTATCACACGCTTGGACTATCACAGCGTTGCAGATGCACCCGAAGGGTATCTTGGTATGTGACGAGCCCGCTGTTGGCGAGTTGAAGGTTAACACATACCGCTACTTCAAGGATATTGAGAAGGATAACTTGTAAAAATAAATACGATGGCTAAGATTCCCACACCACATATCGGCGCCCGAGAGGGTGAGATTGCCGAGAAGGTAATAATGGCAGGTGACCCTCTGCGTGCAAAGTTTATGGCAGAGAACTTTCTCGAAAACCCCGTTCAGTTCAACAACGTACGTGGTATGTTGGGCTATACGGGCGAATATAAGGGTAAACGAGTATCGGTTATGGGTCACGGTATGGGAATTCCGTCGATTGGTATCTACACCTACGAGCTCTTTAACTTCTACGGCGTAAAACGCATCATCCGTACCGGCTCTGCTGGAGCCTATCATCCCGACCTCAGATTGGGAGATATTGTTGTCGGCATTGGCGCTTGCACTGATTCAAATTACGGTGCGCAGTATGGTTTGCCTGGCACATTCTCGCCTACGGCAGACTTTGCGATGGCACGTGCCGCCGTTGAGAAGGCTGAAGAGATGGGTATTAGATATAAGGTAGGCAACATACTATCGAGCGACGTATTCTATGGCGACTCTGCCGATGGATGGAAGGCGTGGCAGAAGATGGGCGTGTTGGCGGTAGAGATGGAGGCTGCGGCACTCTATATGAATGCGGCACGAAGTGGTAACGAGGCACTCTGCATCTGCACCATCTCCGACTCATTAGTTACGGGCGAGGCTTGCTCTGCCGAGCAACGACAAACATCGTTTACCAATATGATGGAGATAGCCTTCAATATTATTTAAGCAATAGAATTTCAAGTTAAGAGCGGGTATAAAAATTGCCCGCTCTTTTTGTACACAATAGCGAAAAATATTATCTTTGAGAGAGTAAACACCTTAAAACGTCACAATAATATGAAAAACATAGTGGTCATAGGAAGCAGCAACACCGATATGGTTGTCAAGACATCACATCTGCCCGCAGGCGGAGAGACCGTATTGGGCGGAACATTCTTTATGAATGCCGGAGGCAAGGGTGCCAATCAGGCAGTGGCGGCAGCACGCTATGGCAATCGAGTGGTTTTTGTTGCAAAGACGGGTGATGACCTTTTCGGTAAGCAGGTGCTAAAATCATTGAAGGAGGATAATATCGTAACCGACTACGTTTTTGTTGATAAGGAGAATCCATCAGGCGTAGCACTAATTACTATCGACAGCGAGGCTGAGAACTGTATCGTCGTGGCTCCTGGGGCAAATATGGCACTCTCGCCAGCAGATATAGATGTCGCCGCCGAGGAGATACGCAATGCCGATGTACTACTAATGCAGTTGGAGTCGCCCGTGGAGACAGTGACCTATGCGGCAAAAATGGCAGCCGAGGCAGGTGTTCCCGTAATCCTTAACCCTGCGCCAGCACCCGCAGAGCCTCTAAGCGAGGAGCTACTGAAGAGTCTATATCTTATAACCCCTAACCGTAGCGAGGCGTCACGTCTTTCGGGTATTGAGGTGAAGGATATGGAGAGCGCATATCGTGCAGCAAAGGCTATAAGAGATATGGGACCTAAGTGCGTGATTATAACGTTAGGTAGCGAGGGGTCGCTACTCGATGATGGAACGATGCCGATGCGTGTTGAGGCTTTGAAGGTTGAGGCGGTTGACACAACAGCCGCAGGCGACACCTACAACGGCGTATTGGCAAGTGTTATAGCCGAGGGGCGGAGTCTTATTGAGGCAATGCGTGAGGCAAATGTGGCAGCAGCAATCAGTGTTACACGTATGGGAGCGCAACCCGCAGCCCCCACACGTGAAGAGATAAACGAGATGAAAAAGCGGAAGTGAAGTATGACGCAGGTGGTGTTTTTAACATATATCAACATAATATCTTCTGATTTTTCATAACTTTGTTTTTGATATGCCACCGCAGGTGGCACGTGTTTTTGAAAACTACTAACTATGAAACAGATAACTCTAACTATTCTCTCCCTGCTTTGCGCCACTATGCTCTTTGCGCAGAGTAATCCCGCCTTGAAAGGTCGTGTCATTGATGCTACAACGGGAAATGCAATTGAGTTTGCAGATGTTGTTGTAACCGACGCAGAAAATAATACCGTAGCCTCGACAACCGTCAAGAGCGGCTCGTTTGCTATTGACCGTGTACGTGATGGTGAATTTGTCGTAACGATTATGCTTGTCGGTTACCAGCCATACGTGAGCGAGCCTCTGAAATTTGGTTCGGGCAAAAGCTACGATTTGGGTACCGTTTCGCTTGCTATGACCGAGACAGGTCTTGAAGAGGTCGTGGTTACAGGAGAGAGAAGTAAGATTGTATATAAACTTGACCGTCAGCGCATCAGCGGTTCATCATCGTTGGCAGCATCGGGCGGAACAGCGGTCGATGTGCTGAAGCTTACGCCATCGATTCGAGTAGATGCCGAAGGTGGCGTATCATTCCGTGGCAGCTCTGGATTCCTGGTTTACGT
>JAFNUH010000026.1 GCA_017384185.1 Alistipes sp. | reverse complement strand
CGCTATTTTATGCACGAGGGACGTGCCGTTGCGGGCTACGACCGTACCGAGACACCCCTCACACAAGCCTTGCAGGCGGAGGGCGCCACAGTTACCTACGACGACGAGGTGGAGAGCATCCCCGAAGCGTTCCGTAACCCCGAGACTACGATGGTGGTCTTCACGCCTGCCGTGCCTGCGGACCATCCGCAGATGCGCTTCTTTAGCGAGGGCGGATTCCTCGTCGAGAAACGCTCGCAGATGCTCGGTCATCTATCAGAAAGCAAATATGTTATGGCAGTAGCCGGCACACACGGCAAGACCACAACATCGACCCTTATTGCGTGGCTCAACTCGGCTACGGGCGTGGGTGGCAACGCTTTCCTGGGTGGTATATCGAAGAATTTTAACGGCAATATGGTTCTCGGCAAGGGCAATCGCCTGGCTGTCGAGGCTGATGAGTTTGACCGCTCGTTCCTGCGCCTGAAACCCGATGTGGCTGTCATCACCTCGGTGGCTGCCGACCACCTCGACATCTACGGCACATTTGAGGCCGTTGTGGAGGCTTTTGGGCAGTTTGCAGCGCTGATTAAAAAGGGTGGCGACCTCATAATCAAGCAGGGCGTGGATATTCCTCTGCCCGAGGGTATAGATATTTGGCGATATAGCTATGACGACAAGGCGAGCGACTTCTACGCTACAAATATCGCCTTGCAGGAGGGTGGCTACTACCGCTTCGATATTGTAACGCCGTTTGGCACGCTTCGCAACCTTACGCTCGGCATCCCCGGCTGGGTGAATGTCGAGAACTGCGTGGCGGCTGTGGCGTCGATGGTATGCGCCGCACGTAAGCGTGGCGAGGAGCTGAGCGAGGAGAAGTTGCAGGCGGCACTCGAAAAATTCTCGGGTGTGAAGCGCCGCTTCGAGTTCTACGTAAACACTCCCCGTCAGGTATATATGGACGACTATGCCCACCACCCCGAGGAGCTGGAGGCTACAATCACATCGGTGCGTAAGATGTTCCCCACACGTCACCTTACTGCCGTATTCCAGCCCCACCTCTACACCCGCACACGTGACCTCTACCGAGAGTTTGCTGCCGCCCTGTCGCACGCCGACGAGGTGGTGCTGGTGCCCATCTACCCGGCACGTGAGCTACCTATCGAGGGCGTAGGCTCGGAGATGATAATGGATTTGGTCACCGTACCGTGCCATATATGCGAGCGAGAGCATCTGGCGCAGGATTTGGGTCAGGCGACAACGGATGTTGTGGTAAGCTTCGGTGCAGGTAACATCGACGCATACTGCTCGGCGATAGCCGAAGAACTTATGAAAAAGGCATAATGCAGAGAACACTGAGGATAGTAATGATGACCCTGCTGTGGGTCTTTGTTGTGGCGTTTGTGGTATTCTTCCACTCACGTGCACGCCATCACCGTGCCAACACGACGGTGCATACGCTTAGTGTCTCAATAACAGACTCCTTGCGTGACGAGATGCTCGTGACGAGCAAGACCGTGGAGCGATGGATTGAGCACACCAAGATACCCACCATCGGCGTACCTATTGGCGAGGTTGACCTGGCGGGCATCGAGCAGAACATACGCCAAAACGGATTCATCGAGCGTGCCAGCGCCTACGTGACATACTCGGGCGAGTTGCGTGTGGAGGTGAGTCAGCGCCGTCCTCTTATGCGACTGATGGTGGATGGTTACGACTGCTACGTCACGGGCGAGGGTTTCATCTTCCCTGCGCCACGTCTGGCAGCCGTCTATGTGCCCGTCATCACGGGTAGCTACACACCCCCCGTGCCAAAGGGCTTTGTGGGTAACGTGGGAGAATATATCTCGGAGCAGATAGCTAAGTCTCAGGCTGTTGCCGACACCTTGCAATATGAGAAGGTGCCACTTTTCAAGGCTACGCAGGATATAGCCGACTCGGTGCGTGCGGTGCGTCGTATGCAGGTCGAGCGCAAGGGATGGCTCGGCGGTTTCAAAGGTCCCTTTGAGGATTATGCCGAGTTTGATGAGCGTGTGGCAGCTAAGCGAGCTGAGAAGGCTGCGCTGCGTCGCAACTTGCGTTATATGAGCCGTGAGAATGACAAAAAGATTGCCGCAGTGACAAAGCGACAAGATGCCGAGAGCGAGAAGCAAAAAAAGTTGCAGAAAAGGTATGAAGATTTCTTGAAACTCATTAACTTTGTAAAATATATAGAGCAGGACTCATTTTGGCGTGCCGAGATAGTTCAAATCGTGGCATCGACGATGAGTAGCGGCGACCTCTATCTGGAGCTTGTACCCCGCACGGGCAACCACACGGTGCGCTTTGGCACGGCAGACGACGTGGAGCAGAAGCTCGACAAGTTATTGACATTCTACGAAAATGGTCTGCGCAACATAGGCTGGGATGCCTACCGCACAATATCAGTCGAATACAAGGGGCAGGTGGTCTGCACTAAATAAGGGGGCAGCGAGTCAAACCAGATGGCGAGCGAGTTATCGAGGAGTGCAACTTGTGATGTAAAAGGGTTTTTGCACTGCTTGTTCAAAAGGAAAAAAGAGAATAAAAACAAAATATATCGTGGATAAGAAAAGTTATATCGTAGCAGTTGACATCGGCTCATCCGAGGTTGTAGTAGCCGTAGGTTCGTTAGCCGAGGGTGGTGTGATGAACATCGAAGCCGTAGCCGCCGAGCATACCGACGGTATGGCAGCAGGTCTGGTCGATAATAGCCAGATGGTGGCTGACGCCCTGCGCCGTGCACGCATAAGTGCCGAGCAGCAGGCTGGCATCGCCATCACCGAGGCATACGTAGCCATCTCGGGTAAGTTTGTGCGCTGCGCACGCTACACCGACCACGTCTTCGTGGAGGATGCTGAGAACTGCATCTCGTCACGTGACCTGGCAGCCCTGAGCGAGCGTATGCGTAACGTGAAGGCGTCGGATGGCGAGATTATTATGGATTTCTTCCCCCTCTGCTACAAGAGCGATACAGGCACCGAGATGAAAAACCCCGTAGGTTGTTACAGCAAGCAGCTATCATCGACCTACAACTTCATCCTCTGCGAGCATATGGCTAAGGACCGTCTGCGCCGTGTATTCCTGGATGCGGGCATCAAGATGCGTGAGTTGTACGCAGGTGCTGCCATCGTGGGCGAGTCGGTTGTGAACTCCGAGGAGAAGGAGGAGGGCGTTGCCGTTATCGACATCGGTAGCGGTGTGACAGACGTGGCTATCTACTACGGTGGCGTGCTCTGCTACATTGCATCTATCCCGATGGGTGGCTCGGCGCTCAATGCCGACATCCGTGTCTACGATGGATATATTCCTCCACGTATTGTTGAGAATTTGAAGAAGCAGTTGGGCTCGGCAGTTGTTGACCTTACGCCCGACGAGATGATACAGATGCGCAGCCGCAGCCGCAGCATCAAGCCTATCTCACGCCTCAACCTCGCAGCCGTCATCGAGGCTCGTATGACCGACATTGCCGAGTATGCGTGGGGTGAGATTAAGGAGGCAGGATATGCCAAGAAGCTGGGTGCAGGTATTGTCCTCACGGGTGGCGTTGCCGAGTTGATGAACGTCGGCGAGCTCTTCCACCGTGTGACAGGTCAGGAGGTACGCACAGCGTGCGCCGAGGTGGGTATCACAACAGAGTCTCTGGAGAAGGTATCGTCGCCCAACCTTGCACTTGCCGTCTCTATTCTGTTGCGTGGTGCGCAGGTAGGACCTAACCGTGTTGGCGTATATATCCCCACAACTCCCGCAGCGAAGAGCGAGGAGCCGAAGGCAGAGACTGCAAAGATAGAGGAGGCACCAAAGCCAGAGCCCAAACCCGAGCCTAAGCCAGAGCCTAAGCGTGAGGAGCCTAAACCCGAACCGAAGCCTGAGCCAAAGCCCGAACCGAAACGTGAGGAGCCGAAGCGTCGTGACGATTGGGACGATGAGGATGATGACGATGTTGATATTGACGATGGCGACAACGACATTGCAGAGAAGAAGGGTTGGTTTGGCAGATTCTTCAGCCGTGCCAAAAACTCATTCTCGGATGCCTTCAAAGACCCCAACGAGGATATTGACGAAGATGAAAGGTGGTAATCGAAAAATATGATACGAGATATTAAGATGGAAGATTTGATGAACGAAATATCGATGCCTAAGCAGACATCATCCATAATAACCGTCATCGGTGTCGGCGGTGCTGGAGGTAATGCGCTCAACTATATGTGGAAGATGGGCATCAAGGATGTAAATTTCCTTGCCTGTAACACCGACCAGGGAGCGTTGGACAACCTCGACATCCCCGCCGAGAATAAAATCGTGATGGGTCCCGGTCTGGGTGCTGGTAACGACCCCGACCGTGGTCGTGAGCTGGCTATGGAGGCGCTTGACATTATCAAGCAGCACCTCGAGTCACGCAAGACGAAGATGGTATTCATCGCCGCAGGTATGGGTGGCGGTACGGGTACTGGTGCTTCGCCCGTCATCGCTAAGCTGGCGCACGAGATGGGTCTGCTCACCGTAGCTAACGTAACATCGCCCCTATTGTGGGAGGGTCCTACACGTTGCGAGCAGGCTGCACGTGGTATCGAGGAGCTTCGCAAGTATGCCGACTCACTTCTGGTTATCAACAACGAGAGCATCCGTGAGATGTACGGCAAGTTGCCCGTAAGCAAGGCATTTGGTAAGGCTGACGACATCCTGGCATCGGCAACAAAGGGTATTGCGGAGATTATCACCGTAGAGACAGCATTCATACGTGTCGATTTCGCCGACTTGGAGCGTGTTATGCGTGGCAGCGGTCGTGCCCATATGGGTGTGGCATCGGCAGAGGGTGAGGGTCGTGCCCTGGAGGCGGCTCGTCGCTCGCTCTGCTCACCGCTGTTGAATAGCAACCTTATCTCGGGTGCGAAGAAGATTTTGCTCAACGTAGCAGCATCGAACATCGACGACATCAGCTACGACGAGGCTATGGAGGTATTGAACTATATCCAGAGCTACGCAAGCTACAAGGACGAGAATGGCGTCGAGCATCGTGCTGACATCATTTGGGGTATCAGCGCCAAGCCTATCAAGGAGGGCGAGTTGGAGGTTGTGGTTGTTGCCACAGGTTTCAACGAGGATAACGACGTGCCTCAGCACAAGCCCTTCGTTATGTCACCTATCCCGAAGGTAGAGGTCTTTGGCGAGGAGGAGGACGATGTAGAATTCATTAAGCCCATAGCAAAGCCCCTCGAAGCAAAAACCGTAGAGGTAGCACCCCACACCGTTGGTATGCCCGCCGTGCTGGAGCGCAAGCCCTCGAAGTACACCAACATCGAGGCTGAGTTGCGCATACCCTCGTACAAGCGTCGCAATATGGAGTTCGTTGTGGACAACACCAGCTCGCACCGCCGTAAGCAGGAGCTTCACGACGAGCAGGAGGAGGCGACATCACCCGTAAAGGAGAATAATCTCTTCAGTTAGTTTGGAACCGTTAGGAATAATATATCAAGGTATGACAATGCACGTTGCTCTTATGTTGGGAGTGACGTGCTTGTTGTTGCTTATCTCGGCTACCGTATCGGGGTCGGAGGTGGCATTCTTCTCGCTCACGCCTCGCAACTTGCAGGATATGAGGGTGAAGCCCGATGCTCGTGACAACGCCATCCTTTCGCTGCTGGATGATGTGGACTCGCTGCTGGCGACAATCCTCGTCACGAACAATCTGGTAAACATCTGCATCGTAATCCTCACCTCGAACATCATCGACTCGCTATTCCTGTTCAACAGTGCCGTCTTTGAGTTTATCATCAAGTCGGTGCTGGTGACATTCCTGCTGTTGTTGTTCGGTGAGATTCTGCCCAAGGTCTTCTCGCAGGGCAACCCCCACGGCTTTGCACGTCTGGTGGTATATCCCATAAAGCTATTCCGCATCATCAGCTACCCCCTATCCTACATCCTTGTTCACACGGGAGGTCGCCTGAGCCGACTTGCAACACGCAATGCAGAAATATCTATCGAGGAGCTGGCAGATGCTGTTGACCTGGCACGTGGCTCATCGCAGGAGGAGCATCAGATGTTGTCGGGCATCGTAAACTTCGTCAACACCGAGGTGGAGGAGATTATGCGCCCCCGCATCGACATCACCGCCGTAGATATTAAATCGACCTACGAGCAGGTGAAGAGCGTAATCATCGAATCGGGTTACTCACGTATCCCCGTCTATGATGAGGATTTGGATAATATAAAGGGTGCGCTCTACGTTAAGGACCTTCTGCCCCACATCAACTGTGGCGACGAGTTCGGCTGGCAGCAGCTACTGCGCAAGATATACTTCATCCCCAAACATAAGAAGATTGACGACCTGTTGCGTGACTTCCAGAACAACAAGACGCACGTAGCTATCGTTGTGGATGAGTATGGCGCAACGCAGGGTCTGGTGTCGCTGGAGGATATTTTGGAGGAGGTCGTAGGTGAGATTTCCGACGAGAGCGACGAGGACGAGTCATTCTACGAGCGCATTGACGCCAACACATATATCTTCGACGGCAAGACACACATAGTCGATTTCGAGCGTGTGGTGAAGTGCGAGGAGGATATCTTCGCCGATGTG
>JAFNUH010000186.1 GCA_017384185.1 Alistipes sp. | reverse complement strand
TTATGCTGGTAGTAAATCTGCTCAACAGAAAGATGAACCCTATATCAAGGTTGAGAAGATGCCTACATTCCAAGGTGGCGATTTGAATGTGTTCCGTAATTGGATGCAGGGTCAGATTCAGTACCCTAAAGAGGCTATGGAGAAGAATATCTCGGGTCGTGTGATTTTCTCTTTCGTGGTTGAGAAGGATGGCTCTACATCGGATTTTACAGTTCTGCAGGCTCCTGACAAGTTGCTCGTTGCCGAGGTTGAGCGTATCTTCAAGAGCTGCCCCAAGTGGGAGCCGGGTACTCAGCGTGGCGAAAAAGTACGTGTAAAATATACCGTTCCTATCGTCTTTGCGGTACAAGGTAGTGATACAGCCAGCTCTGAATCTCTAAAAGCATATAACCTTGCAATGGCGCAGATTCAGAAGGGCGATGACTTGGAGAAGGCGATGAATAGTCGTAATTACACTAACGCCGCCGAGCAGAAGGCTGACCAGCAGAAAGTAAATAATTGTTACAGATCGGCTGTTGGTTTATTGGAGACAGCATACCAACTCGACTCTAAGCACAAGCCAACCGTTCAGGCTTTGAGTATGATTGCCTTCCGTCTGCGTGACGAGGCGGGTATGATGGCTAAATACGAAAAATATAAAGCGGCTCTTGAGGCTTTGTAATAATAACCATCCATAGGCTATTTGGTGGGGCGGAGACCTAATCGTTCGGGGTCTCCGCCTCTTTTATTGCTCAGCCTGAGCGTAGATGGTTTGCAGACGGCGTGACATAAAGAATTGGAAGACGCCACGCAGGAACATAAACGATGTAAATGCCAACCAAAGGGCATTGTTGCCAATAACGGGCTCCAACGAGTAGAACAAGGCGAAATATGCCGCCGTAGCCAGCAACATTGAGTTACGCATAATGCGTGATTGCGTAGCACCAACCATAATTCCGTCCATCATAAAGGGTAGGGATGCCGCCAGCGGGATAATGATAATCCAGCCGATATATTGCCCTGCGTAGTCGATAATCTGTGCAGCGTCAGCGCCATCCTCCACGAACAATCCCAACAACTCACGCCACCAACCGACATAGACTCCTACATACGCTACGCCTACGACCATACACCACACCATACACTTCTTGACGCACTCCCTGAGCGAACGACCATCCCTCGCACCGATAAATCGACCAGTCAGCGCCTCGGCAGCGTAGGCAAAGCCATCGTTCATATATGAGAAGAGGGTGAATAGCTCCAGCAGGATTGTGTTTACTGCCAAAATTGTTGGGTCGTCCATACGTGCTGAAGCGGCAGTAAAGAATGTGTAGGCGGCGCAGATGCAGAGCGTGCGGATGATAATATCACGATTGATAACGAAAAACTCACGCATAGCCTGCATATCAATCACCTCACTCCACGCAATAGATACCAGACGCTTGCTGTAGTGCCACCACGTGATTGCAACCGTGATTGCCACTCCCGTCCATTGAGCCACAACCGAGGCGTAGGCTATGCCCACGATACCCATCCCCAGTGGAAAGGCAAACCAAAGGCTGAAGACGATGTGGATGACGTTTACGACGATGGCTACAATCATCGGAATAACGGCATTCTGCATACCCGTGAGCCATCCGTTCAGTCCGAAGAGCAACACTCCCGCCGGCACAGCCCAGATGCGTGCAAAGAAGTAGTCGGCAACCATCTCACCACCGTTCATCAACTTGAGCGCCACCGTGCCAATCGGTTGCTGGAACAGAAGCATCGTAAAGCCCACAACAATCGAGACAACTACGGCACGTGCCAACATCAAAGTTGTGGTGCGGTTGTCGCCAGCACCATACGCCTGAGCCGTAATACCGCTTGTACCCATACGGATAAAGGAGCAGTTCCAATATATAAAGTTGAAAATCGAAACGCCGATAGCCAACGCACCAATGGTCGCCACAGAGTCGCCCACGTGACCCGCAATCATCGTGCTGACGATACCCCTAATGGGTACGGTAATGTTGGATATTATGTTTGGTAGCGCAATGCGCAGAATTTCTCGGTTCATTTTCATAATTAAGACTAAATGTGCCATTTATTGAACGCAAAGATATGAATTTTGTTGTTTTCTTTGGTTGTAAGAGT
>JAFNUH010000185.1 GCA_017384185.1 Alistipes sp. | reverse complement strand
GCCTGTCCCACGGGGGCGATAGTGGCTCCGATGACAATTAATACGGCTGCTTGCATCTCGTGCCGCACGATAGAGTCGGAGAATGAAAAGAATATAGATTTGCACGGCTGGATATTTGGCTGCGATGAGTGCCAAAATATCTGTCCTTATAATAAGCGAGCCGCATTGCACAGAAACTCTAATTTTAATCCGTTGTTCGACCCACGGGAGATTTCAGCAGAGCAGTGGCTCTCGATGAGCGATGAGGAGTTCACGGAGAGGTTTGGCTCAACGCCACTAAAGAGAAGCGGGCTGGAGCGTATTAAGCAGAACATAAAAAAGGTTGCCGAGTAATTCGACAACCTTTTCAATTATATTTATGATTCTACTATTTGTAGAACAATGAGCTAATCTCCTTGTAGTTGTGAACGTGCTCGATAACCTCGGCAAAGATATCAGCAACTGAGAGGACAGTAAACTTGCTCAAATCCTTCTCCTGATTCAAAGGAATAGTATCTGTTACGATAACCTCCTCTAGCTTACTTGCATTGATACGCTCGTAAGCAGCGCCCGACAATACGGGGTGAGTAATAACGGCACGAACACTCTTTGCGCCCTTCTCCATAAGCATATCAGCCGCCATACAGATAGTACCTGCTGTGTCAATCATATCGTCAACGATGATGATGTTGCGACCCTCAACATCGCCGATAGCAGTCATACTACCAACAACGTTTGCCTTAGCACGCTCCTTGTGAGAGATGATGATAGGTGCCTGCAAGTGCTTAGCATATGCGTGAGCACGCTTTGCGCCACCCATATCAGGAGATGCGATTGAGAGATCCTCCATATTAAGGTTCTTGATGTAGGGAACGAAGATACCGCTTGCGTAGAGTGCATCAACGGGAACATCGAAGAAGCCCTGAATCTGGTCGGCGTGCAAGTCCATAGTCATAATACGGTCAGCACCTGCTGCTACCAACAAGTTTGCAACCAACTTAGCACCGATGGGTACACGGGGACGGTCCTTACGGTCCTGACGTGCCCAACCGAAGTAAGGCATAACAGCAATAACCTTGTAAGCCGAAGCACGACGAGCTGCATCAATCATCATCAAAAGCTCCATCAAGTTGTCTGATGAGGGGAATGTTGACTGGATGATAAATACTGTGCAGCCACGAATTGACTCATTGTAGTAGGGCTGGAACTCGCCATCGCTGAACTGGAGTACCTCAACATCACCAAGTGTAGAGCCGTAGCTGGCAACGATTTTCTCTGCGAGGTATCGTGAATTACGACCTGCGAAAAATTTAATCTTATGAATAGCCATTTTTTATAATGTTTTTTTGATAGTGCAAATATATACAATCCTGCTCTAAAAAGCCACTTTTCGGAGAATACTTTTTCAAATAGTTATAAACAATTCTCAATAAAATCGAGTATCTCCTCACGTCCTGTGCCCTTTTCGCTCGAAGAGCAGAACATTGGCGGCAACTCCTCCCACTGTTCGCTCAGCGTTTTGCAGTATCGCTCAACGCTCTTTTTGCGCTGTGTGGCGGAGAGTTTATCACATTTGGTAAAGATAATTCCAAAAGGAACGCCATTCTCGCCCAGCATCTCAATAAACTTAAGGTCGATAGCCTGAGGCTCAAGGCGGGAGTCAACCAACACGAACAGGAAGTGCATCTTCTCGCACTTGAGTACATAGTCGAGAATAATCTTCGAGAACTCGCCACGCATATTCTTCGACACACGGGCGTAGCCGTATCCGGGCAGGTCAACCAAATACCAATTGTTGTTTATGCAGAAGTGGTTGATAAGGCGAGTCTTTCCGGGTGTTGACGACACCTTTGCCAAGCCCTTACGCCCCGTGAGCATATTTATGAGCGACGACTTACCCACGTTACTACGACCAATAAATGCCACATCACGCAAGTCGTCTTTGGGAACCTGCGAAATCTTTTCGGAACTACATTTGAAATCGGCCTTTGTAATCTGCATTGAGTATGATTTTATTTCTGCAAAAGTACATAAAAAAAACTAAATGGCAAACTGCCTGCGCCGTTAGCCGCCTGTTGGGTTGCTATTTTATGAAAAATATTATAACTTTACGTTAAGAAACAATAACTACTACAATGGACCAGAGAAAATATGTCATAGGAATAGACTTCGGTACGGACTCTGTTCGTGCGTTAATCGTGGCGACGGATAATGGCGAGGAGATATCATCGTGCGTGTCGCTTTACAAGCGATGGAGCAAGGGTATGTATTGCAACCCAAAGCTGAATCAGTATCGTCAGCATCCGCAGGACTATGTTGATTCGCTTATAGAGGCTGTAAGGGGAGCGTTGGCAGAGTGCGATTCGACGGTAAGAGATGGTGTCGTTGGTTTGTCGTTCGACTGCACGGCATCTACGCCCGTTTTGACCGATAGGCAGGGCACGCCGCTTGCTATGCTGCCCGAATATGCGGAAAATCCCGATGCAATGTTTATTCTTTGGAAGGACCATACGGCTATTGCCGAATCGGATAAGATTAACGAGGTGGCAAAGCGTTGGCATACCGACTATACAAAATATGGTGGCGGAAATCACTCTTGCGAGTGGGTGTGGGCAAAGATGTTGCACTCACTGAGAGTTGCGCCCGAGCTTCGTGAGAAGGCATATTCGTGGATGGAGCATTGCGATTGGATTAGCGCACTTCTGTCCGGCGACACAACGCCTGAGAAGATAATTCGTAGTCGCTGTGCGGCAGGTCATAAGGCTATGTGGCACGCAGAGTGGGGTGGTATGCCCGAGCGAGCATTCTGGCAGGAGGTTGATCCGCTGCTCGATATTTTTGAGGGGCATCTCTTTACAGATACTTTTACAAGCGATGTAGCAGCAGGAAGACTTTGCACTGAGTGGGCTGAGAATCTCGGACTCAGGGAGGGCATTGCTGTAGGTGTTGGAGCTATCGACTGTCACGTGGGAGCTGTTGGTGCAGGCGTGCGAGACAATGTGTTGGTCAAGGTTATGGGAACATCTACCTGCGATATTACAACGGCGGCGTATGACGTTATCGGTGAGCACACCGTGCGAGGAATTTGCGGTCAGGTTGATGGCTCTGTTTTGCCTGGCAGGGTAGGTTTCGAGGCTGGACAAGCGGCATTTGGCGATATTTATGCGTGGTATAAACGACTGCTCGGCTGGAGCCTAAAATTTGTGGCTGATGTGCCCGATTTGGAGGATAAGATTCTCGGCGAGCTGACACGTCAGGCTGAGCAGATTCCCGTAACTGCGGATGATATGATTGCTGTAGATTGGTTTAATGGCCGCCGCTCGCCCGATGATGACCCTCTGGCAACAGGACAGTTGATGAACTTGACGTTGGCTACATCTGCTTCTGAGATTTTCAAGGCACTGGTGGAGGCTACGGCATTTGGCTCACGAGCAATCAACGAGCGTCTTGCCGATGAAGGCTTGCGAATTGATACAATTCTGGCAGTCGGTGGAATATCAAAGAAGTCTCGTTTCGTTATGCAGACTATGGCAGATGTGATTGGTGTTCCGATTCGTGTTGTGCGTAGTACGCAGGCGTGTGCTCTCGGCTCGGCAATGAATGCTGCCGTAGCAGCTGGTGTATATCCCACCGTAGAGCAGGCGCAGGATGCAATGTCGTCGGGTTTTGATGGCGAGTATATCCCCAATGAGGAGCGTCACGCTATATATAATGTGTTATATCGGCGCTATCTTGCTGCTGCATACGGCAAATAGTCTTGTTTAGAAAAAAATAAATTTATAAATTTGTAGTTTGGAGAATACCGCTTTAGACTACAAATTTTTTATTATATGAATATCTGTAAATTTTTTCTGCGTAGTACGGCTCTCGTTGCAGCCGTAGCTACAATCGCTTGCAGCAACAAGCAGACATCAGAGGCATTTCCTGTGCCCGAGAAACCAATCTTAGAGATGGATTACTCAGCCGACAAGACTACATTTGAGGTGTGGGCACCTACGGCTGAGAGTGCAGTAGTACGTCTGTATGATGGTGACACTATGGTCGAGGAGTTGAAGATGAAGTCAAAGAAGGATGGCTTGTGGTCGGCAACAGCTAAGGGCGACAAGAAGGGTCTCTTCTATGCTTTCCAAATTACCGTTGACGGCAAGCCGTTGAAGGAGACTGCTGGTATCTTCGCTCGTGCGTTGAATGTAAATGGCGACCGTGGTGCTATCATCGACCTCAATGAGACTAATCCTGAGGGTTGGGCTGAGGACAAGACTCCCGTTGTGCCTACATCGGAGATTGTTATCTATGAGATGCACTACCGTGATATGACTGCTCACGCATCGGCTGGCAGCAGCTATCCTGGCAAGTATTTGGGTATGGCAGAGCACGGCACTCGCTCAAAGGAGGGTCTTGCAACTGGTATTGACCACCTCGTAGAGATGGGTATCACTCACCTCCACCTCCTGCCTACGGCTGACTTCGGCTCAATCGATGAGTCAAAGCCCACAGACCAATATAACTGGGGTTACGAGCCTAAGAACTACTCGGCTCCCGAGGGTACATACTCAACAAATCCCGCCGACCCCGAGGCTCGTATCCGTGAGCTTAAGACTTTGGTGCAGACGATGCACAAGGCTGGTATCAACGTTGTTTTGGATGTTGTTTACAACCACACAACCTCTACCGAGAATTGCGGTTTTGAGCTTACCGTTCCTGGCTATTTCTATCGTATGCGTGAGGATGGCTCATTCGCCGATGGCTCTGGTTGCGGTAATGAGACTGCCAGCGACAAGGCTATGATGCAGAAGTATATCGTTGAGTCTTTGGAGTATTGGGTTAAGGAGTATCACATCGACGGTTTCCGTTTCGACTTGATGGCTATCCACGATATTGAGACAATGAACCTTATCCGTGCCCGTTTGGAGGCTATCAAGCCATCAATCTTGCTCTATGGCGAGGGCTGGGCTGCTGCAAATCCCTTGTACGATGAGTCAAAGCTTGCATTCAAGCGTTATACATATCAGATGCCTGGCGTAGGTGCATTCTCTGACGATATTCGTAACGCATTGCGTGGTACACTCGACCTCTCACAGGGTGGATTTATCCACGGCGTGGCTGGCAATAAGGAGGCTTTGAAGTTTGGTATCGCAGGTGGTGTTGAGCATCCTCAGGTAAAGCACTCTGAGAAGGCTTGGTGCGCTGCTCCCACTCAGCACATTAGCTACGTTACTTGCCACGACGACCACAACCTTCGTGACCGTCTTGAGCACCTCTCACCCAAGGCATCGGAGAAGGAGTTGTTGCAGATGGCTAAGTTGGCTCAGTTTGGTGTATTCACATCGCAGGGTATCCCCTTCATCTTCTGTGGTGAGGAGATGTTCCGCTCGAAGCTCGGAGAGAAGAATACATACAATATGCCCGACAAGTACAACGCTATTGATTGGAATTTGAAGCATAAGTACAACGACTTGTATGAGTTCAACAAGGGTCTTGTAGCTCTTCGCAAGGCTCACCCCGCATTCTCGTTGGGTACAGCTGAGGCAGTGCGTGAGCACCTCTCATTTATCGACCACAGCAACGAGGCTGCAGTAGGTTTCGTGCTTGATAAGTTGGAGGGTATTGACAAGGCTAAGCGTATCGTTGTTTTGATGAACGGCTCACGTGAGGCTGTGAAGTTCAACATCCCCGCAGGCAACTACAAGTGGATTACTGATGGTTCTACTTGGGATATGAACGGTAAGGGAGTTCTTAATGCAAGCGAGGTTAAGGTTCCCGCAATCACAGGTGTTATCCTTGCAGAGTTTTAATCAAACATACACATAAAAGAGAGCCGACTCCCGTAATGGAAGTCGGCTTTTCTATTCTCGGCAATTAGGCTTATGCCTCAGCCTTTTTCTCTTTGATAACAAATACACAGCAAGCGCCTACGATAAGCAGAACACCTGCCAAGACTAACATATTAATCTCAGGCGCAAGACCACCCTCGGGAGTGAAGAGCTTAAGAATCAAACCACCCAATACAGCAGCAACGATCTGAGGCAAGCAGATTGTACCGTTGAACAGACCGAGGTATGTACCCATATGTCCACCGCTAAGTGAGTTGGTAAGGATAGTAAATGGCAGAGCCAACATTGCAGCCCAAGCGCAACCAATCAAAAGGAAGCTGATGAAGAGCAAGTAGGGGTCACCCAAGAACTTTGTTGAGATGAAGCCGATACCACCCAATACGAGGCTCAACGAGTAGATGAACTTCTTATTCTTAAACATCGGGATGACGATTGCCCAAAGCACGCTACCCACAGCCTGTACAGCGAAGAGGATACCTACCCAGTTACCTGCGGCGTTATACTGCTCCGATGTTGTATCAAGAACGGTGCGAGTTACGCCATCTACGGTGCTCTGTACTGTCGGAGTATCAAATGCGTTGAATGCCACCGAGCCGTTAGTATATGTCCACATAAACATAAATGCTGCCCAGCAGAAGAACTGCACCAAACCTACGGTCCAGAATGCTGAGGGAGCCTTCACCAGAAGCTTAAATACGTTGGTCTTCTCCTGCTTGTCATCCTCCTTAATGCCGTGGTACTCGGCGTAGAGCTGAGGAGGATACTCCTTAACCTTAATTGTGGTGTAGAGAACACACAGAATAAGGATTGCAGCACCTGCGTAGAATGAGAAGATAACCGTATCGGGCACAACACCCTCGGGGGCGATGTTGCTGATGCCGATTCCTGTCAAAACGAAGGGGAAGATATAACCTACAAGGCTACCAGCGTTGCAAAGGAAGCTCTGGATAGAGTAGGCGAGGCTCTTCTGCTTCTCGTTTACCATATCACCCACCATCATCTTGAAGGGCTGCATAGCTACGTTGATACTTGTGTCGAGGAAC
This sequence comes from Alistipes sp., assembly GCA_017384185.1. GTDB lineage: Bacteria > Bacteroidota > Bacteroidia > Bacteroidales > Rikenellaceae > Alistipes. The sequence continues at coordinate 3,624 of JAFNUH010000185.1, read as the reverse complement.
ATCAACGAGAACAAACCAAAAATCATAGCCGTGCTAACAGCCATACCGAAGCTGCCGGCATTGGGCAACATACACATAACCAATACGGCTACAATAGCTCCGACAAACAAGTAGGGTATGCGGCGACCGTAACGTGTCCAAGTCTTATCGCTCAACGCACCGATGATAGGCTGCACGATGATACCCATCAACGGAGGAAGAATCCAAAAGTAACTCAAATTGTGAGGGTCAGCACCCAATGTTGAGAAGATACGGCTGATGTTTGCACTCTGCAAAGCATAAGCAATCTGAACACCAAAGAAACCGAAGCTGATATTCCACAACTTCCAGAAACTCTGGTCAGGTATTTGTTTCATTTTCATATGAGTTATATTTTTGTTTATTACAATCTGTGTGACAGACAAACCATCTGCGTAATCTTGTTATTAAACTCCTCCTTAGCCATCAACTCCTCGAGTGTGAGGTGCATACGGTAACGCCAGTAGTGACGTGGGTTAGCAGGCACGTTGATACGCTCGGCGTCAGCATCGGCAAGGCGCAGTGTCTCATCAATTGAGAACCAATCCTGCAAAGCAAGGATGCAGAGCAACGACGGAGAGTCGAGGTGCTGGCGTACAACCTGCTCGCAGATGTTGCCCGATGCCTCGGCGGGAGCAGCGTCGTTGTAGCAGAGAACGTTGTTGTAGAAGTCTGACGTAACCTTTCCGTCCTCACGCCACCAACCACGCAGTGTGCTCATATCGTGTGTCGAAATTGTACAAACCGAACGGCAGGGATACTCCTCCACGTGACCAAACTCGTGCTGAGGGTTCTTTGGCATACGCTGAATCTCGAGGCTGAGAATCTGCATCTGGTCCATAGCCCAGGGCACACAGTCGGGCACCATACCCAAATCCTCACCGCAAACGAGCATTGATGTAGCTTGTGTGAGCTGTGGCAACTTCTTCATTGCCTCCTCATACCAGAATTGGTTGTGGCGCTCGTAGAAGTAGTGGACATACAAACGGTCGAAAGCTGCCTTCTCCTGGTCATTGAGACGAGAGTAGAGGTAGTCGTTCTGTGCGCTGATGCGGGGGTGATACATATTATCGTTCTTGCGGTCGGGCACGAACAATACGTTGTCGATAAGAGAATATACTGCATCGCAAATCCACTCGTCATCCTTCGGCAGAGGATTCTGCTTGAGGTATGCCTCCACCTTGCGCTGAGTGTCGAAATCGGGCTTCATCTCATATATATCGTCGTGACTATGCTGCAAGAATGTAACCTTCACAAAATCAGCCTTCTTGCCAAAGTAATTCCACAACATATCATCATTGATGAACGGGCGAGTCATAAACTCCTTCTGGAAGTGAAGACCATACGATGCAATCTCCTCGGCAGACATAGGCATTGCGGGCGAGAACTGTCCCACCAAACCGTTTACAGAGTGAGCAGGAATCTCCCAAATGCGGAAGAAGCCGAGAATGTGGTCGATACGGTATGCACTGAAGTACTCCGCCATCTTAGTGAAACGTCTTCTCCACCACTGATAGCCGTCGGCAGCCATAACATCCCAGTTATATGTCGGGAAGCCCCAGTTCTGACCCGTAGCTGAGAAAGCATCGGGTGGTGCACCCGCCTGACCGTTCATATTGAAGTAGTAGGGCTCAACCCACGCCTCGACACTATTGCGGCTAATGCCGATAGGTATATCACCCTTCAGGATAACACCCTTCGAGCGTGCATACTCACCTGCCGCCAAAAGCTGGATGTGCAACTGATACTGGATGTAGTAGTAGAATGCAATCTCGGCGTAGCTCTTAGCACGGGGGTTGCAGAGTTTTGCAATCTCCTTCTCGTCGTATGTGCTATGCTCGGGCCACTCAGAGAATACGGGCGTGCCGAACTTATCACGCAAATACGAGAATGCGGCGTAGGGCTGCAACCAGTGAGCGTTCTCCTTAAAGAACTTCTTAAATGCCGCAGATGCCAAAACCTCCTTGCCTGCCTCATCAAAAATCTGATGCAGATAGCCTCGCTTAAGCTCATTTACTGCTTCATAATCTACCTGTGGCAGAGCGTTTAGTTTCTTGCGCTCGGTCTCGAACTTCTCCATCGCAGCCTTATCCTTGAGGGCGGGCAACTGTCGAAGGTCGATATACATAGGATGGAAGGCGTAGATAGAGATACTGTTATAGGGGTATGAGTCAATCCACGTGCCGGTGATTGTAGTGTCGTTGATAGGCAGAATCTGAACAGCTCGCTGACCTGTCTTCACTGCCCAATCCACCATCTTGATGATGTCGCCAAAGTCACCAACACCCTGGCTACCCTCGCTACGCAACGAGAAAACGGGAACAGCAGTTCCTGCCACCTTGCGAGATGAAGAGGGGAAGTAGAGCTCCTGCTCAGCCATAACGATATGCTCGCCCTTGTTCATATAAGGAATAGAGAGGTAGCGATTTGCGCCGTTCTCCCACTCCTCGATAACCTTTGTTGAAGCATTTAGGGCAACGAACTTATACTCGCCAGAGCAAATCTTCTTTGTGTCGAGCGTAACAGACCAGATGTTCTGCTGTATCTGCTCCATAGCCACAGCATTTGAAGCATCCCAGCCACCGACGCACTCGCCGACGATAGCCAACACCTTGCCATTGTGGTGCAGGCAGGGGGTCATAACTCTTAATGTCACGCTATTTGCAGGAGCCGTTGTCTGACTCTTTGCAGCAATAGAGTAGTTGCCAGAGAAAGCCGAGCTAAAGAGGTAAGAAGCCTCGGGCTGGTCACGCCAGCTATCGTAGATTATATACTCAGCCTCACGCATCTTCCACTTGGGCAGGGCGTGTGCCATACGACCACTCTCTATGCGAACAGCCTCGCCATCACGGAATATGCCATAGCGATAAGTTGTAGGAACGCTGCTAACTTCTGCGCATCCTCCCCAATAAGCACCATCAGCACTTGATAACAGTATGGGTGATTGTTCGCCGTCAATCATTACGCCCACCTGCTCGCCCCATTGGGTGCGATATTCGATGTGAAATGATAGTTTCATTTGGTTGTTTTCTGATTTAGGTTTAACCATAATATTTGTAGTTTTAGTAATTTTCGGTCAATACTTCTTACAAATATAATGAAAATGGTTGAGATATAACACTCTATATGGGGAAATATTTGCGGAGTAGATACAAAAAAAAGCGACTGAAAACTCAGTCGCTTCTGCGGTGCGTAGGGGACTCGAACCCCTGACCCCGTGCGTGACAGGCACGTATTCTAACCAGCTGAACTAACGCACCATTGCTGATTGCGAATGCAAAGGTAGTATAAAATTCAGAATCTGCAAATTTTTAGCCAGAAAAATATTTAAAAAATATATTTTTTAGTGTTTTCTATTCTCTGGCTACATCATCAAAGCCCTATTTCTCAAATATCGAGAACTGCACACTGCCATAGCTGCGCAGGCGGCTAAAGTGGGGTAAATTACTGAAATCCTTACCTTTAGAGTGCTCAAAGATAAATATACCACCATCTTTTAGCAGGTCTCGCTCAAAGACCAAATCAATAACCTGCTCACTTCCCTCCAAATCGTAGGGAGCATCCGAGAATATCACATCATATTGCTTGGCGCAGCTCTTTAGGTAG
>JAFNUH010000184.1 GCA_017384185.1 Alistipes sp. | reverse complement strand
TTAGCGTAGAGGTAATCCAAACCGTACTCGCCGCTCTCCAACTTCTTGAACTCGAAGTCGTGGTTGTGGTAGAGCAATGTAAGACCAGCAGCCTTGCACTTCTCACCGATAGCACGAATCTCGTCAACCATCTGGTAGAACAACTCACCACCAGGACGACGCTCCTCAGTTACGTAGGGAACTACGATATACTGGCAACCTACTGCCTTGTAGTCAGCGATAACCTTATCAACGTCAGCCAACATATCAGCCAAGGGCACGTGAGCAGAGATGGGTACCAAACCTATCTCCTTACACATAGCGTTAACCTGCTCGGGAGTGTTGTTGAACAAACCTGCGAACTCAACGCCGTCGTAACCCATAGCCTTAACCTTCTGGAGAGTACCCTTGAAGTCCTGCTCCATATCGCCACGAACGCTGTAGAGCTGCAATGCGATAGGCAACTTACCCTCACAACCCTGGCAGCACTGACCATCCTTCTTCTGTGCGTTACCACCGCAAGCTACCATAAACATAGCTGCTGCGGCCATCAAAAGTGTTGTAAACTTCTTCATAATTGTATAAAATTTAGTTATTTGTGTAAATTACGTCTCTTAAATAGTAAATATTACGTGCAAATATATATGTTTTTTGCCGTTTTTTCAAATCTTAGCTCGAAAGTTGCTCAATATTTGTTACTTGTCATCGTAGCGAGGGTATTGTACGATGATGGCGATAGCGGCACACGCTCCCATAATTATGGGGTAGTAGAGGTGTGAAATAATCTCTACGGGAGATATAGCAGCCAAGCCTGCCGCCATCAACAACTGCGCACCATAGGGGATAATTCCCTGTATAAAGCACGAGAATGTGTCAAGCAGGCTCGCAGTGCGACGTGGCGAGATGCCAAAACGTTCGGCAATCTGGCGTGCGATGGAGCCAACGGAGATGATAGCTACGGTGTTGTTGGCGGTGCAGATGTCGGCAAAAATCACCAACGAGGCTATTGATGCCTCGGCTCCACGACGTGAGCGTACACGTGATGTGAGGCGAGAGATGATGTACTCAATACCGCCATTTATGCGTATCATCTCCAACATTCCACCAGCCATCATCGTGATGATAATGAGCTGACCCATAGAGTCTATGCCTCCGCCCATTGTCGAGAGCCAATCCAATATCGTCAGTTTGCCACACGCAATTCCAATAATGCCCGATGAGACAATTCCGAGTGTCAGAACCTTCAATACATTCATTCCTGCGATAGCCGATACGAGTACCAGCAGGTAGGGTAGTATGGTGTACCACGGGGCAATACTCTCGGCGGGGGTGTAACTTAGGGTATGTTGCTCGGAGAAGATGTAGATGCATAGCGTGATTAATGCCGCAGGGGTTACGATAAGAATGTTTGTGCGGAACTTATCACGCATCGAGCACCCCTGCGTACGTGTTGCTGCAATTGTTGTGTCGGAGATAAACGACAGATTATCACCAAATAACGCACCACCTACAACAATCGCCACGAGCCACGGTATGCTACATCCTGTCTGCTCGGCTATTGCCGATGCTATGGGCGTCAGGGCGACGATTGTTCCCACAGATGTGCCGACCGATATTGAGGTGAAGCAGGCGGCGATAAATATTCCTGCGGGCAGAAACTCCTCGGGGATAATCTTCAATGTGAGGGCTACCGTGGCATCGACGGCACCCATTGCCTTTGTCGAGGCGGCAAATGCCCCCGCCAAGACAAATATCCATATCATCAGCATAATATTCACGTCGGTAGCACCACGTGAGTAATCTCCGATGCTCTCTGATATGGGGCGACGTGTCATAGCTATCGCAACAATCGAAGCGGTCATACCCGCCACGGTGATAGGGATTTTATAAAAATCGCCAGCAATGATAGAGCCTATAAGGTATATGCCCAAAAAGACAGCTAAGGGTAGCAGAGCGATGATATTTGCGTTTGAACGATTCTGCATTTATGCCAAAAATATGGTTTATCGTGGCAAAAATAGCTTTTATTCTGCGAATTACCATAAAATTGCTATGTTGATTATCGAAAAACAGATATATTTGAACTATTGAACAAAAATTTGTGACTATGAGAATCGAAAACATCATTGCCCGAGAGATTTTGGACTCTCGTGGATTTCCTACAATCGAGGTTGATGTAACGCTCGAATCAGGCGTAACGGGACGTGCATCTGTCCCTTCGGGAGCCTCTACGGGTGAGAACGAAGCGTTGGAGCTGCGTGATGGCGATGCCGCACGTTATGGCGGTCGTGGTACGATGAAGGCTGTGGAGAATGTGAATAGCATCATAGCCCCAGCGTTGGTGGGTATTTCGGCATTTGAGCAGCGCCGCATAGATTTTCGTATGATTGAGCTGGATGGTACAAGGACAAAATCGAAGCTTGGCGCAAATGCTATTTTAGGTGTGTCGTTGGCAGTGGCAAAGGCTGCCGCAGCATATCTCAATATTCCGTTGTATCGCTATATCGGTGGCGTGAATACATACATTATGCCCGTGCCGATGATGAATATCATCAATGGCGGCTCACATAGCGATGCTCCTATTGCCTTCCAGGAGTTTATGATTCGACCCGTGGGTGCTGGTAGCTTTAGCCGAGCGTTGCGTATGGGTGCCGAGGTGTTCCACGCTTTAAGAAGTGTGTTGCATAAGCGAGGTCTTAACACAGCCGTTGGCGATGAGGGAGGCTTTGCTCCGATGCTTAATAGTGCCGAGGAGGCTATCGAACTTATTATCGAGGCTATCTCGGCTGCGGGGTATAAACCTGGCGAGGATGTCTCCATCGGTTTGGATTGTGCATCGTCGGAGTTCTATGTGGATGGCATTTACGACTACTCGAAATTTGAGGGCGAGCACGGCAAGAGGCGTTCGAGCGATGAGCAGGTGGCATACCTCGAAGGCTTGGTTACCAAGTATCCTATCGACTCAATAGAGGATGGTATGGCAGAGAACGATTGGGATGGATGGCGTAAACTTACTGCTTGCATAGGCGGGAGCTGTCAATTGGTGGGAGACGATTTGTTTGTTACTAATGTTGAGTTTTTGGAGCGAGGTATAAAGGATGAGTGTGGAAATGCAGTGCTTGTGAAGTTGAATCAGATAGGAACTCTCTCCGAGACTCTTGATACTATCGATATGGCGCATCGTAATGGTTATAAGACTATTATCTCGCATCGTTCGGGCGAGACCGAGGATACAACGATTGCCGATATTGCCGTGGCAGTCAATAGCGGACAGATAAAGACCGGCTCGCTGAGTCGCTCGGAGCGTATGGCTAAGTATAATCAGTTGTTACGTGTCGAGGAGGCGATTGGTAAGTTTGCAGTTTACGGCTATCGTAATGTTCGATAGATTTGTTGGCGTGTGTTGAAGTAGGAAGCAAGGTTGCAGAGAGTCACCGTAAGATATTTTCTGCGAAAAATGCAAAAAGAGAGCGTATTTTTTGGTCGATTCAATTTTGTTTCCTACTTTTGCACCGCTCAAAAGAGTTAAAGGCTGTTGTAGCTCAGTGGTAGAGCACTTCCTTGGTAAGGAAGAGGTCACGAGTTCAAGCCTCGTCAACAGCTCAGATAATCAGATGGTTGCGAAAGTGACCATCTTTTTTTATGCTCTGATTTTTGGCGGTTTTAGGTGTGAAACAGGGCTAAAAAGGCTGTTTTTGATACCTTTTTTGCCACCTATTTTAGTAAAATCATAGAAAATATATCCTACTGCATAATCTTAATCCACAATGATTTACAAGATTATTTGCAGAGCCGACAAAGTAAATAAGAGCGGCGAATCTCCTCTTTTTCTTAAATTTTACCACGATGGACGCAGGAAAATGCTCGCTACGGGAGTATCTATATCTGCTCATTTTTGGGATGATAAGGCACAGCAAATATTGCCTGATTGCCCTAATCGAGATGAAAAGCAGCATAGGTTGAATGAGCTGATAAGAACCTATGAAAAGAAGATGCGGAGATTGGAAGCATTGGATGAGGTTGTGACATTTGAAAACCTCTTTGATAGCAAGCCTATCGTTGCTAAATATTCAGTTTCATTCTTCTTTGAGCGACATATATTAAAGATGCGACAGGTAGGACGAATAAGCACAGCGGTAAAGTACTCAGCTACCCACAAATCCTTACAAAAATTCCATCCTGCGACTCTATTATTTAGTGAAATTAGTTTCTCTTTTCTGACTGAGTTTGAGCAGTTTCTCTGTAATTATGGAAACAAGCCGAACTCCATAGCAACAAAATTCAGTGTACTGAAAGCGGTTTATAATAAGGCTCTCGCTGATAAGGTTTTTAT
>JAFNUH010000183.1 GCA_017384185.1 Alistipes sp. | reverse complement strand
TCCTTGGGAGTAGAGGTCGTAGGCTCAATCTTCTCAATATCGAAGCCTGCGGTTGCAGTACCAACATAGCGCACACCCTCGTGCGTAGCCCACACTCTGATGCGCAAGAAACCAGGGCGCTTCATCGAGCCTGCGTTAATCTTCATTGTTCCATCTTTGAGCGTGAGATTACCCGTTTTGAAAGGCTTCTGCATATCCTCCGAAATCTCATAGTAGATGGTGGCATCCTTCATCGGAATACCCGCCTTGTTTACTGCAAGAGAGAATGTTACATCATCTCCGCACTCATATTGCCAATCTGGGTTTTCAGGAGCCACGGCAACCGAAACGATTGTCTGCTTTGGTTGAGCATAAAGACTCATTGTCGCCATAATAGCGACTAGAAGTAATAAGATTCGTCTCATTTCAATATGTGTTAGTAGTTTTATCTGTTCAAGCCAGCTGCTACAATCGCCTCCGCAAGAAGAAAATCATCTGGATTATCAATATCCATACTCTCTATGCGGTCGGTAACGGCGGTATATGGTCGCTCGCCAATGCGACGGTGCAACGTACACCACACCTCTTTTCGGAAGATGAAAAATGCCGAGGTCTCGACATACACAGGCTCCAAATCCTGCGTGCGGGGCACGTGCTGAAGCGAGTAATTCAGAGGCTTACCCTCCCACCAAGCGAAGGTCTGCACACGCTCGGCACTGAAAGCCGAGTCGTACTCGCCACTCTCCACACGAGCCACTGCATCCTCGATAGTCGAGGTACGAATAAATGGCGATGTGGCGTGCGCAAGGATATAAATATCGGCATCGACCTCCGAGGTGAAGGCGTCGTAAATCTCCTCGCCAAGCGTAGTGTTAGAGTCCAGACACTCATCACGTTGCAGGAACTTCACACCTTCGGGCAGATACTCCCGTATGGCGGGGTTACTGCAATATACATAGACCTCGTCGATATTCTCAGCAGCGGCAAGGCTACCGAGCAGGTAGGTCATCAGCGGACGACCACCCAGCAGGCGAAGATTCTTACCCTCAACACGTTGGCTATTAAGCCTAATAGGAACAAATGCTACTCTTTTCATCCTACTGCACTAACAAATTACAACCTCTAATATCGGAGCCCGACAAGCGCCCCTCAATCATAAACGAGCCATCCTCGAAGGTACGTCCTACATCCTGCGTAGCGATAAATGCGCACGACCAGACGTTTGCCAAGTCGATAATGCTCACAGCTCCACGAGAGCCTGCGGGCAACATCTTCAGAGGATTATTCACATCTCGCACAACGACTCGCATCCATCCTGGCGCACGGAACACGCCGTCGCCCGACGAGTACGCCTGCGAGGTAAGCTCCGCCATACCATACTCCGAATGAATCTTCTCGATGCCAAATGCCGAACAGAGAATTTTATGAAACTCAGTCTTCGGTAGCTCCTCACGCTGACCCTTCATACCACCCGTCTCCATAACGATGGTATTGTTCAGCTTTGGTGCATATTGCTCAGCCAAATCCCACAGAGCATAGCTTACGCCAAGAAGAATTTTCGGCTTAGGGTCGGTCGCCATATCGGCGATAAGTTTTTCATATTCATCAAGATAGAAACCTCCAGAGCCACAACTCTGAATCAACCTATCGGTCATATATACCAACGACGAACCCTCACGTTGCAGATAATTGGGCAGAAGTCCGTAGATGCTCCAACCCTCCGCAGCACCATAAAACTGCTCGAAAGCCGCAGTAAAAGCTCGCTCATAGAGTGCAAGGCTCTGCATCATATGGCGTGAAGCGACTGTGCCTCCCGTATTGCTCGAGGTAAAGACCTTCTCAGGCTCCCCCTCGCCACAATATACATCCCGCCACTTGAAAAACTCAATAGGCAGAAAGGGAATATCCTCCACACGGCTCACCTCTGAGGGATTAACTCCCAGCAGTTCAACATACTGCTTGTAAGGCTCGCACATCACAGCCTGACGGCGGAACAACTCCAACGCCGCAGCCTCGAACTCACCCTCACTCGAGATTGAAAATATCTTATCCGAAAAATTCATCTATAAGCAAAAAATCCGATTCGGAGGTCGGCACGCCAACCCCCGAAAACGGATAATTGATATTAAAAATTCCTACTTCTTACCCTTAGGTGCAAGAATCATATTCATCTTCTTACCGTCGAGCTTAGGCATAAGCTCCACCTTTGCGATCTCCTCCAAATCGGTAGCAAAACGCAACAGAAGAATCTCGCCCTGCTCCTTGAAGACGATAGAACGACCACGGAAGAATACCGAAGCCTTAACCTTAGCGCCCTCCTTGATGAAGTTCTCGGCGTGCTTGAGTTTGAAGTTGTAGTCGTGGTCGTCGGTCTGGGGACCAAAACGAATCTCCTTAACTACCACCTTCACCTGCTTAGCCTTAATCTCCTTAGCCTTACGCTTCTGCTGATAGAGGAATTTCTGGTAGTCGGCAATGCGGCATACGGGCGGCTCGGCATTGGGAGAGATTTCAATGAGGTCCAACTCCATCTCATCAGCCATAGCGAGTGCCTGCTTGATGGGCACCACCAAATTGGGCTCTACGTTCTCACCAACGATACGCACCATAGGTGCTGTAATCTCGTTATTGATACGGTTGGGATTCTCTTTCTCTACTTTGCGGCCTCGCATTCCCTGCTGCTGAGGCTTGTTTCCGCCGTTCATCGGACGTGGCGGAAACGGTTTCTGTGTAATTGCCAAATTAGTTAGTTGTTTGTTTAACTTATGTTAATTGCGGAGCACTTAGTTACTCCATCTTGTTTGCTTCAATCTCAGCATCTACGAGTCCATTGATGTGTGCTGCGAACTCCTCAACGGTCATAGCACCCTTATCGCCCTCACCCTGAACACGTACTGATACCTTGCCCTCCTGAGCCTCCTTCTCACCAACGATCAAGAGGAAGGGGATACGTTTCAACTCGTTGTCACGAATCTTACGACCAATCTTCTCGTTACGCTCGTCAACCTGTACACGAACATCAGCCTTGCCCAAACGCTTAGCCACGTCGTTAGCATAGTCGTTGAACTTCTCCGAGATAGGCAGGATAACAGCCTGGTCGGGAGTAAGCCACAAGGGGAAGCGACCTGCCGTATGCTCCAACAATACCGCAACGAAACGCTCCATAGAGCCGAAAGGCGCACGGTGAATCATAATAGGACGGTGCAACTTATCGTCGTTACCCTTATATGTCAAGTCGAAACGCTCGGGGAGGTTGTAATCAACCTGAATTGTACCCAACTGCCAGCTACGACCAAGCGCATCCTTTACCATAAAGTCCAACTTAGGACCGTAGAATGCAGCCTCGCCAAGCTCAACTGTAGTGTTAAGACCCTTCTCCTTACAAGCCTGGATGATAGCTGACTCTGCCTTCTCCCAATTCTCGTCCGAGCCGATATACTTCTCGGTGTTGTTGGGGTCACGCAATGAAATCTGAGCTGTATAGTTCTCGAACTTCAACGTACGGAAGATATAGAGCACGATGTCGATAACCTTCTCGAACTCCTCCAGCAACTGGTCGGGGCGCACGAAGAGGTGAGCATCGTCCTGTGTAAAGCTACGTACACGTGTCAAACCGTGCAACTCACCTGACTGCTCGTAACGATATACGGTACCGAACTCAGCCAAACGAACGGGAAGATCCTTATATGAGCGGGGCTTAGAGCGGT
>JAFNUH010000182.1 GCA_017384185.1 Alistipes sp. | reverse complement strand
GGTGCTGAGCCTTTGTTCTTCTTGGATTATGTAGCTGTTGGTCACAACGAGCCTGCAAAGATTGAGGCTATCGTAGCAAGCGTTGCCGAGGGTTGCCGTCAGGCTGGTTGCGCACTTATCGGTGGTGAGACTGCCGAGATGCCTGGTATGTATGGTGGTGGCGAGTACGACATCGCTGGTTTCACTTGCGGTGTTGTTGAGCGTGAGAAGCTCATCGACGGCACAAAGGTAAAGGTTGGTGACGTTTTGGTTGGTATCGCATCAAGCGGTGTTCACTCAAACGGTTTCAGCCTCGTACGTAAGATTGTTAGCGACAACAATTTTGACTTGCACCAGCCCCACGCTGATTTGGGAGAGAAGCCTCTGGGCGAGGTGTTGCTTACACCTACACGCATCTTCGTAAAGCAGGTGCTTGACGTAATCCGCCAGTGCGATGTTCACGGTATCAGCCATATCACAGGTGGTGGTTTCGACGAGAATATCCCCCGTATCTTGACTGAGGGTCAGGGCGTAGAGGTTACCGAGGGTAGCTGGGAGATTTTGCCCGTATTCCGATTCTTGGAGAAGTACGGCAACGTCGCTCACCGTGAGATGTTTAACATCTTCAATATGGGTATCGGTATGGTTATCGCACTCGACGAGTCAGAGGCTGAGAAGGCTATTGAGATTCTTGCTGCACACGGCGAGAAGGCATCAGTTATCGGTCGCATCGTAGAGGGCGAGGGCGTAACTATTAAGTAAGGTGACTACAAAGCATAAAATAGCCATCTTTGCCAGCGGTCACGGCTCCAACTTCGAGGTCATTGCACGTGCTGCTGAGGCGGGAGATATTCCTGCCGAGGTTGCATTATTGGTGTGCGACAGAGCATCGGCTCGTGCGTGCCAGATAGCCGAGCTGATGAATATTCCTATGTTCGTTTTTTCGGCTAAGGAGTATGCATCGAAAGAGGAGTACGAGCAAAAGATTGTCGAGAGATGCCGTCAAGCCGAGGTTGAGTTAATCTGCCTTGCTGGATATATGCGCATCGTAGGCAAGACGTTGCTCGAGGCATACAACGGTCACATCATCAACCTGCATCCATCGCTCCTGCCCGCATTTAAGGGAGCACGAGCTATCGAGCAGGCTTTGGAGTATGGTGTAAAGATTTTCGGCGCCACGATTCATTATGTTGACGAGTCATTGGACGGCGGAAAGATTATAGACCAGCGTGCTGTGGAGTACTATGGCAATGATTTGGAGGAGATTACGGCTAAGATTCATACCTTAGAGCATCAACTTTATATTGAAACGATTAAAAAAATATTAAACAAAGAATAAAATGAGAGCATTAGTAAGCGTCAGCGACAAGACAGGCGTTGTGGAGTTTGCACAGCAGCTTCGTTCTTTGGGCTGGGAGATTATTGCCACTGGTGGCACTATGAAGCTTCTGCGTGATAGCGGCGTAGAGGTAATCAACATTAGCGATGTTACGGGCTTCCCCGAGATTTGCGACGGTCGTGTAAAGACTCTGCACCCCAAGGTACACGGTGGTCTTTTGGCACGCCGTGACGATGAGAGCCACTTGGCTGCATTGAAGGAGAACGAGATTGAGTTCATCGATATGGTTTGTGTTAACCTCTATCCCTTCCGTCAGACTATTGCTAAGCCCGATGTAACTATGGAGGATGCTATCGAGAATATCGACATCGGTGGTCCTTCAATGTTGCG
>JAFNUH010000181.1 GCA_017384185.1 Alistipes sp. | reverse complement strand
GGGCGAGATGTTTAATATTATTCCAAAAGATGTGGAATTAAATGCCGACAAGAGTGAGGATTTGAATGATGTTGACAAGCTCTCATTCGTATCATTTACTACCCGTCTGGGATTGGATGTTACGGGTCCTAATATTGGCAAAGCCACAAGTTCTGCAAAAATTGAGGCCGATTTTTGTGGCTATGGCTCTAACAATACACTCTTTAGAATCCGCCAGGCATACGTGGCGCTCGGCTGGGAGCGACTTACACTCTATTGCGGGCAGACGTGGCACCCTATGGTAAATCAGGTTATGCCATCGGTTATTGGATTGGCAACGGGCTCTCCCTTTGCACCATTTAATCGTTCGCCTCAGGTTAAAATCATCGCCGATATGGGCAAGGGATGGGATTTCACAGCTGCTGCCCTATATCAATTTCCCAACCTATCGACAGGTCCCAGCGGTGTAGATGTATGTTACTCAAGATGGAGTAAGTTGCCCGAAATTTATATGTCGATGAAACACGTGGGAGAGCATTTCACCATTGGTGTAGGCGTGGATGCGCTGAGTATTACACCCCGCAAGACAAGTTTTGTTGATAGAGAGGTGACGCTCGACGATGGCGCTACACAGATGCAAAGCGTAGAGGTAAGGGTAAAAGATAGAGTAACAGGTATTTCGCCAGAGCTCTTTGCCGACTACAAGAGTGGCAAGTTCAATATCAAGGGAAAGGTTATGTATGCACAGAATACGGCACACCTAACAATGGTCAGCGGCTTTGGTGCCACAGCCTTTGACCCGCAAACGGGCAGTTATGAGTATGCTCCCGTACGCTCTGCCGTATCGTGGATAAATGCCACATATGGCAAGAAGTTGCGTGCAGGTATGATGCTCGGATATATGAAGAATCTTGGCGCAGCAAAAGATTTCATCTCTACCAATGACTTCTGGATGCGAGGAGCAAAAAATACTGATTATATATATCAGGTAAGCCCCTCGCTGACATACAATATCAAGAGCCTGCAACTGGCTTTAGAGGTTGATTACACAGTGGTTGGCTATGGCGACGTCGCTTTGAATGGTTGCAGCAAAGCCCTGCGAGACGTAAGCAACACCCGTGCCTGCTTTATGATTATGTACTCTTTTTAGAGGTTTTGTTCACAATAAAAAAGCTCATAGTGTTAATTCGCTATGAGCTTTTTATTTTCTGATATTACGCATAATATATTTTTCAAAATACGGCAAAAAACAATACATTTTGTAACTAAATCTGCAACGCCCCTGCAGAGACACATCACAAAACTATTGTAACCTATTAAAATAAATGCCGTTATGCTGAGTATTCGTTTCTCCTGTTTGGTAAGCAAAGCCAACAAAAAAGGCGAAAGCCCCGTCCAACTTTGGGTAAACTGCAATGGAAGTCGTACAATGACCTACCTTGACATCCATCTAAAACCCTCCATCTTCCAACAACAGATACGTAGTCGGCGACAAAATCCCGTCCAGCAATATTGCGACTCTGTTCGTTGGCGTATCCTCGATTACTACTCATCGTCGGTCTGCGACGGTAAGAGCCTCACCTCTCGGGATATCATCGAGTTTGTCAAAAACAATTTTAAGGAGAGGCAATATATGCTCTACACTCTACTCGATGATTATCTGCGTACCGTACAAACAAGAGTCGAACACGAGATAAGCGACTGTACCTATATTAAATATAATCTCGTCGTGAAGCGTTTCAAGGAGGCTGTTGCCAACAAACCGCTAAAACGCCTAAAGCAAAACGACATCCTCGCCTTCAAACGCCACCTGCAATACACAACAAAATTAAGCCACAACACCCTCTGCAACTACCTGAGTAAGGCAAAAACTATCTTCACTTATGCCGTCGATAATAACCTGATTGACAATAACCCGTTCCGCAACATTACAATCCGAATGGAGGAGCAGGAGATAAATCCTCTGACAAACGAGGAACTTGAGCGCATCCGCACCCAATCTCTCCCCACCGAGCGCCTCATCCACGCCCGTGACTGCTTCGTCTTTGCCGCCAACACCGCATTGGCGTTCTCCGATATGGCGAACATCGTCCCCGAGGATATACGTGAGCAGGATGGTGTCTATTACATCAAAAAGCGCCGCATCAAGACGGGCGTCTTCTACGTGATCCCGCTGAACAACACGGCGATGGAGATACTGCGCCGTTATGGTTTCAGGCTACCGCTCGGCTCCCTACAAAGCTACAACCTCATTCTCAAGGAGATTGGCAAAATCTGCGGTATATCCAAGCGCCTCACCTCGCATCTTGCCCGTCATACTGCGGCGACGCTGATGCTCAACGCTGGCATCTCAATGGAGGTTGTCTCGAAGATTCTCGGACACTCAAACCTCAGAATGACAGCGCACTACGCCAAGCTGATGGACAAAACCATCCTAAACACAAAGATTGAATTTTAGGTAATTTTCCTCGAAAACGAGCCGACAAGAACATCTCTCTTGCCGGCTTTTTTTGTTTCATTTTTCGGGTTTGTCCACAACCCACTGGAAACGTCGCACAGTGCTGATTATTAGGAATTTAACCCGATGCAAACAGAGGCAACCAACGAAAGTTGCCATAAAAAAGAATTTATAAAAAACTTAAATAAAGCAGAAAACCCAAATTAGTTCCGTGTGCAAACGGGACGAACAGAAAGAAAACAAAATCCATAATTCACAAATTTTATTAATTATTAATCAATCAAAAATTTCAACTATGAAAGGTAAATTTATGATTATCGCAGCGTTG
>JAFNUH010000180.1 GCA_017384185.1 Alistipes sp. | reverse complement strand
GGTGCGTTATGCAAATAAAATCGAGCGACATCCAGCCGTTTATCTATTTCCAGTTCTAAAAAGCGAAAAAATCTCACTTTTTTTTGTGAAAATTCACCCTCGAAATGTGTCATTTCACCCTGTGAAAATTCCGCTTCGGGCATAATAGTTGTTCTTTTTGAGCACAGAAACGGCTTTGGGCAGTCGCCACACGAGGTTGAAAATTTTGTAGTTTAGAAAAAAGTGTGTATCTTGCACTCAGAAAAATTAATAATTAACTCTAAAAACCGATTGCCTATTGAGAAAATTCTACTCTTTGATACACTATTAAATTAAGAGAGTATGAACACACAAGTGTTAAGCGACCAAGTATTGCTTAATCGCTATCTTTCGGGTGATCGGGATGCTATATCCCTACTTATAGAGAGACACTCGTCTCGAGTTCGTGACTACATTCGTATGATGGTCAAGGACCGTGATGTGGCTGATGACATTCTGCAGGAGACCTTGATTAAGGTCGTGCGTGTCATCGACGAGGGTCGTTATGCCGATACGGGTAAGTTCCTGTCGTGGGTGTTGCGCATTGCACACAATCAAGTTATAGATTATTTCCGCTCACAGAAGAGCGCTCGCACCGTCAGCGAGTCGGATGCCGGCTACGATATGTTGGGTACGTTACGCTTTGCCGAGCGCACCATCGAGGACCGTATCGTTTCGGAGCAGATTGAGGCCGACGTGCGTCGCCTTATAGACTTCCTGCCCGACGAGCAGCGTGAGGTGGTTATGATGCGTTACTACGCAGGTATGAGCTTTCAGGAGATTGCCGACCAGACCGACGTGAGTATCAACACAGCGCTGGGACGTATGCGCTATGCGCTTATCAACCTGCGCAAGATGATTAAGGAGAATAATTTGATTCTTAGTTAATTGCACCGAGAGAGTGCGAGTAGGCGAGGAGTAAGGTATGTGCTGTAAAAAATTGTGAAAAAAAGTAAAATTAGCACAATAATCCCGCCCGTGGCTCCGTTATTTGGGAAACGGAATGCCTATGGAAGATATCGACGGTAAAATTACAACAGAAATGGTCTCCGATGAAGATAGGTTGTTTATGAACCAGGTGATATGCGAAGAGGCGGATCTATTCTATATGGATTGTTATCTTCGGGAGCTGTTTCTAAAAGAAAAAATTCAAGATTAGTGGTAAAAAGAGAAGGGTTGCCTGCGGGCGACCCTTTTCTTTGTTAATAGAATCTAATCTTAATCTGACCTTCGGTTCTTCCACCTAATAAAGCTCAATATACTCATACGTATTTCCCACCGCATCAAGATATTTCTGGAACATCTCCTGCGAGATAACCACCGTTGCGGTGTTGTCGTTGGGGTGGAAGCTCAGCGACGACTGCTTCAGTAGGTTGGCATCGAGGAAGAGATGCACGTGGTTCTCCTCGTCGTTCACCAAGCCGAAGGGCGACACCGAGCCGGGGCGCAGACCCAGCCAGCGCTCCATACGCTGCTCCGATGCAAAGGAGAGTTTTCCTTGACGCAGTCGCTGCTCAAGGTCGTGTATTGCCATCGACTGCTCGCTGTCGAAGACAACCAAGTAGTGGCGGTTGCCCTTATGGTTGCGGAAGAAGAGGTTTTTGCAGTGCTTCGAGCCATCCTGATGCCAATATTGGCGGGCTATCTCGATGGTCGGAGCCTCGGGGTGTTCGTACATCGTGTACTCTATGTTGTGCTTGGCGAGAAAGTCAAAGACCTTCTCACGGCGAAAAAAGTTTTCGTTGCTCATATTATTTTTATTTATCTCGACGCTACGCCTAAAACACCTTGTCTATCCTTTGCCCACTCGTCCTGCGCACGCAGCACCTGCTCGACAATATCACGCACGGCGCCCTTGCCGCCACCAAACTCCGAAACGTAACGTGACGCCTCGATAACCTCTGAGCAGGCATCGGCGGGGCAGACGGGTATGCCGACCAGCTCCATACACTCCAGGTCGGGAATGTCGTCACCCATATATATCGCCGTTGCGGGGTCTATATCGTAGTCGGCGAAGAACTCATTTATCGCCGTAATCTTATCCATACAACCCAAGTACATACGTGTCACACCCAGTCGCTCCATACGTGAGCGCAGCAGGTTGCCGTGTCCGCCCGATATTATGCACACCTTGTAGCCTCGGCGCACGGCATAGGCTATGGCATAGCCATCCTTGGCGTTATACTTGCGGATGAAGTCCGAGCCGTCGCCTATGGGCATAATGCCACCATCGGTCATCACGCCATCAACATCAAAAACAAAGGCCTTGACCTTCGCTATCTCTTCCTTGAAGTTTGCCATATATATTCGGTTAATAGTTTATACAACTCTTGTTGATTCTCGTCGGTGAGCATTGCCGTGTGTCGCTCTGCCACCGCCTTATCACCTCTGACGGCGGGTCCTGTCTGCACATCACGGGGATGTTGCGCCTCCACAGCCTTGGCTGCCGTCTCCTCAATGAGAGGGCGCAGCACATCGAAGGGCAAGCCCTCACGCTCCGAGAGCAGGTCGGTTGCCATCGAGTAGAGAGCATTTACAAAGTTGCAGGCAAAGACACCCGTGAGGTGTATCTCACGGCGGCGCTTCGATGATGCACGATATACTCTATGGCTCAGGGCGTTAGCCACGTGTTCGATAGCTTGTGTCACCTCCTCGTCCGAGCCCTCGATAAATAGCGGCACAGCCGAGAAATCGACCCGTCGTCCCGCCGTGAAGGTCTGGAAGGGGTACAACACGCCTCTGTCGCCATCGCCCAGGGCATCCATCTCGACACTGCCAGCAGTATGCACTACAATCGAATCCTTGCGGCGCTGCAACGCCTCTGCCACCTCGCCTACGGCACGGTCGCTCACGGCTATGATGTATAGGTCGGCATCCGCAGCCTCCTCCATATTTGTTGTCCAGTCACACCCTGCAACCTGCGCCATCGCCTCGGCACGTGCGGCATTGCGTGCCACCACCTGCTTAAGCTCCAACGCAAACGAATCGGCTACCGCCACAGCGATAGACTCGGCCACGTTGCCACTGCCGACAACCACCACCGAGTGTGGGTTAGTTACTCTACTCATTATCTGAAATCTCCAATATTAATCTATTCTCATCGCTCTCGGCTGCCACCTGCTTTATGCCATCCACTGCGCTCTGCGAGCGGCGTGCTATTGCCGAGCCGCACAAATCCTCCGTCGTGCCCTCCACGTGGCTATCCACGGCTGCCAAGACGTCGCAGATACGTAGCGTGTTGATGTCACGTGCCGGAGCATACGCCACATCGTACTCCACCTCGTCGCAACGCACCTCGTTGAGCACCTCCGCCGCTACGAGTTGCTGGACGAGCTTGCTGGCGATACGTGTCGGCAGAGCTAACCCCTCACGTATGGCGACCATCGGCACTGCCCCCTCGCCACACTTGAACGCCCGAGCCACAAATGCGGTGATGGCAATCATCAGCTTGCGGTTGTCATCGGGGCTTACGTTGGGCAACATACGCTCCTCGTCGAAGCGCTTCTCGTTCTGAATGGCAAACGAGAGCTCGCAGCCTATGAGCAGTATGCTCCACGAGTTCTGCATCCAGAGCAGGAACAGCGGCAGGGCGGCGAAGCTACCGTAAATTGCACTGTATGAGGTCATCCACTTTAACAGATAGATGTAAATAGCCTGAAACGCATAGAAGCACGAGCCCGCCATAATGCCCGCCAGCAGAGCCGAGCGCAGGCGTACCTTGGTGTTTGGCAACACCAGATATATCAATGCGAACATCGCCCACACAACAACCATCGAGACTATCTTCGAGCCGAGTTGCAACCACACGCTACCGTCAACACCCAGCACCTGACGGGCATAGGAGCTGATAGAGGTTGCGACAATCCAGAGCAGCGGGGCGATGATAACCACGGTGATGTAGTCGCAATATTTTCTCACGAGGTTGCGGGTCGATTTCACCTCCCAAATCTTGTTGAAGTTTATCTCGATGCTCTCGAACATACGTATCACAGCCCAAAACAGAGTCAGCAAGCTGACCGTTGCCACGATGCCTCCCTGCGTGCGTGCGAGCGCCCTGTTGGCAAAATCAACTATGTAGTCCACCACCTCGGGCATCTGCGGCAGCAACGAGTAGAGGTTAGCCACCAGGCTCTCCACCAATCCGAAGCCATTTACCACGGCGAATACCAACGCCAACACGGGTACAATCGAGATAAGGGCGTAGAACGTAAGTGCCGCACCCATATCCATCGTGCCGTGTGTCATCAGACCCTCCAGCGTATATATTACCAGCTTTAGCGGGCGCACCGTCCACCCCAATCCCGGAATACGAGATATTGGTAGCAGCAGGTCATAAAAGAATTTCAGTGGTTTGTGCATAGTTTATATTTCAATATTCAAAATTATCTTTTACGTCATTGCCCGACACCTCGGTAGAGGTGGCGAAGGCAATCCTCCCGTCAAGAGTCGTCTTACTCAGTTCCCCGAGGATACCCTACGCTGCTTCGCATCGGGGTATGACGTTTTTTATATTAAATTTTCCCAAGAGGGATTAACCC
>JAFNUH010000179.1 GCA_017384185.1 Alistipes sp. | reverse complement strand
TTCTAACCAGCTGAACTAACGCACCATTGCTGATTGCGAATGCAAAGGTAGTATAAAATTCAGAATCTGCAAATTTTTAGCCAGAAAAATATTTAAAAAATATATTTTTTAGTGTTTTCCATTCTCTGGCTACATCATCAAACCCCTATTTCTCAAATATCGAGAACTGCACACTGCCATAGCTACGCAGGCGGCTAAAGTGGGGTAAATTGCTGAAATCCTTGCCTTTAGAGTGCTCAAAGACAAATATACCACCATTCTTTAGCAGATTACGCTCAAAGACCAAATCTATAACCTGCTCGCTTCCCTCCAAATCGTAGGGAGCATCCGAGAATATCACATCATATTGCTTGGCGCAGCTCTTCAGGTAGAGGAATACATTTGCCTTTACGGGGTGAAGGTTGTTAAAGCCGAAAGATTTTGCCGTAGAGCGGATGAAATTATAATGCACAGCGTTTATCTCGACCGATGTGACCGAAGCTGCTCCACGAGATGCAAATTCATAGCTTATAGAGCCTGTTCCGGCAAATAAATCCAAGACCTCGATATCCTCGAAGTCAATCATATTTCCAAGCACGTTGAAAAGATTCTCCTTAGCGAAGTCTGTTGTGGGGCGTGCTCGAAGATTCTTTGGCGGGACGATGTTGCGACCACCGCAACTACCACTGATGATTCTCATAACAGATACTCGATTTGCGTATGCGTTATATATATTATATATAAGGTAAAAATAATGTCCGCCCCGTTAAGAGCGGACATTGTATGTTTGTAGCCGCAGGAGATTACTCCCAGTTACCAGCCTCGTTGTTGCTACCCTCCATTGAACCGAACTTCAAACCAGCGTAAGCATTAAAGTTGTTTACACGGTCGTCGATAAGGTTGATGATGTTCTGACGATAAGCAACTGTGTCAAGGTAATACTTGTAAGGTGCACGGCACTCTACAACGGGAACCATTACGTTAGCACCTGTCATAACCTTAGCAGCCTCAAGGATAAACTCAACATTGTTAGTGTGGGGGATATAGCGCAAGTTCTGCACATCCTCCTTAGAGAGCTTGCGGGGATTGAAGATTGTGTCGATAACAGCGATGTTGTACTTCTCAACATTCTTCTTACCAGCCTTCTTCAACTGAGCCATAGCAACTGAGTCATCCTCATCAACGAGCTTACGCTCCATCTCCAATGAGTCGTTCAAGATGAAATAGATAAGTGAATCGAAGTCGCCAGTGAACTGCTGATACTTGCTCTTGAAAGCACGCTCAGCTGCACGGATGTCCTTCAGCTTAACGATTACATCTGCGTTACGAGTCTCCAACTGCTTCTCGAAGCTCAGCGGAGTGTGGATCAACGTAGCAACCACATAAATAAGTCCGATGATTACCAGACCCAAAAGAAATTGTACTGCCTTTTTCATTTTTTAGTTATTTGTTATTAAGTTTGTATCAAATTTAATCTGAAAATAGACGATTGTATGCTTAACACCCATATCGCACGCCAAATTTACGCAAAAATCTCTTTTGAAACAACTTTTAGCCAGAAAAAAGTTGTGGAAATGTTGTCTGAGTGGCTTTCTTCGCCAGATTACTCACAAATTTTTGTGTTAAACGGCTACGCAGGTACGGGAAAAACTACTCTTATTTCCGCCGTTGTGGATGTTTTGGCTGATATGGGAACAAAGTGTGTGCTGCTTGCCCCAACGGGTCGTGCGGCAAAAGTCCTATCACGATATTCGCATCGTGAGGCGCTTACGATACACAAAAAAATATATCGGGAAAGGACAAATGCCAATTACGAATCGAAGTTTTCGCTAAATATAAATAAAGAGCGTGGGGCGGTGTTTATCGTCGATGAGGCGTCGATGTTGTCGGATACGGCGGGCGAAGGACAGATTTTTGGTAGTGGGTCGCTGCTGGACGACCTTATTAAATATGTACAGAGTGGGCGTGAGTGTCGTCTGATTTTGGTCGGAGATAATGCGCAGTTGCCTCCTGTTGGGTCGGATTATAGCCCAGCGCTGGACGAATCGGTGATGCAGGGGTATGGCGATGTGGTATATGCTTCGATGGACGATGTGGTGCGCCAAAGCTCC
>JAFNUH010000178.1 GCA_017384185.1 Alistipes sp. | reverse complement strand
CTCTGCAAGGCCTCGGCCAGCAGGTGTGATGATGTGTGCCAGAAGGCGTGCTTGCCCTCGGCGTCGTCCCACTTGTAGAATTTGATTGAGGCATCCTCGTCGATGGCGCGTGTCATATCGACCGTTACATCGTTTACCGAAGCGGCCAGACAGTCGGCAGCGAGACGAGGGCTGATGCTCTCGGCTACTTGGTAAGCTGTTGTTCCTGCAGCAAACTCCTTAACGTTGCCATCAGGAAATGTGATTTTAATCATAATGTTTATTTAAGTTTTATGTTTTGAGTCTTCCGATGCTTCCACAATTACGAGACGGAATACATCGTAGGCTCGGTTATTATCTACTCCTCTTTACTAATTTCTTGCTTGGCATTTTTAATCCCGAAGATTGAGCTGAATATCATCACGACACCAAGGCAAGCATAAAACCAGTCAATCTCTCGATAGTTGATATAATCGTATAGGTTAAAACCTACAACAATAATAGCCAACACCAACACAAGGTAATTCAATACTATATTGAGTTTCCACACCTTCTTCTTCTCCATAGCTCTATAAATTTACCTTTCGCAAATATACTATTTTTCTTGTGGCAATAGCAATAGCTACAACCAATATAATCAGTGTAAAAACATTTCCTTCCAACCCAAATCCATCGGTTAGACTATTTGGAGCGATGTTAAAATCCAACAACCTTGTGTTAGATTTGCTACCGCTTACAGGAAGTCCTAAAATCTTTCCCTGCAAAAAGTTCCACACCGTATGTATAGCTGCAACAACCCAAATATTTTTGCAAATTAAAAATATCTCCGATAGCAACACGCTAAACAAAATTAAGTTTACTATCGACAGTGCGGTTACATTTGGGTTTCCGCAATGTATTAGTCCAAATACTATCGAACTCCACACAATCGCTTTCGCAGGATTATCAACACTATAAGGCGTTGTTAGAAACCATCCTCTAAAAATTAGCTCTTCTCTAACGTTTACAATAGACAAAAGCGATGTCGCAACTAATGCAACCAACGAGTATGATTTACTTAATCCCACAAACTCTATTTCGCCAAATAAAATTGACAAAACAGCAACACCAGCAATGAGCAATACTCCAATCAACGCACCTTGCAGGTATGACTTTATCCAATTCTTAGGAGTAAAGCCTAACGAAGATATTGTTCGTTTTTCTCCATACCTGACATACATCAGCACAATCAGAACCGGGAAGATATTGTTCAGAAAAAGCTGAAAGAACTTAACAATATCTCCATACTGAAAATATTCGCACAAATAAGAGCCTAATGAGCGAGCAAAATTAGTTACAAAAACAAGCCCCAATAGCTCAATAAGAGTTCGCCACAGGTTATTTACCCCCTTTTCAATCATAGCCATCTCCCCACAACGAAAGTTCTACTACTCCGCTTTCTCGTCGTGCTCCTTACGTTTTTTACGGATATAGTCAACGATAAAGAGTACCGCCGTCAAGAGGCACGCTATCTCGGCAATGGTCGAAGCCCACTCCAACGGCTCGCCCGTGTTTGCTTTATAGACATTTGCACCCAACCCTATAATGGATAGCACGGCTACCGACACCCACAGGGTCATATTTGTTCGTGTATTTCTTGGTCTATGGTCTAACATATCCGTACTGCTGAAAGTTCTACTCCTCGTCCTGCTCGGGCAGCTTCAAATCCTTGATAGAGACATCACGACCCTTGTCACGCTCGAAGCGCTGCAACGGGTTGGCACTCCACTCTGCCCACTCCTCACGGTTGCGGACGATGTCGATTGCGGCATAAATAGCATTTCGCATAGACTGCGCATCGGCTATGCCCTTACCAGCGATGTCATACGCCGTACCGTGGTCGGGCGATGTGCGCACTGCCGACAAGCCTGCCGTAAAGTTCACGCCATCGGGCGAGAGGGTCTTGAACGGAGTCAAGCCCTGGTCGTGGTACATTGCCAAAATAGCATCGTACTTAGCATAGCCACCTCCACCAAACAAGCCATCTGCAGGGAAGGGTCCAAATGCCAATACACCCTGCTCGAAAGCCTCTACGATGGCGGGCTTGATAATCTGCTGCTCCTCCTCGCCGAGCATACCGCCCTCACCTGCGTGGGGGTTCAATGCCAGGACTGCGATGCGAGGCTCAACAATACCAAAATCCTCCTTCAAAGTCTGACGCAGCGTTGTGAGCGACTGCACAATCTTCTCCTTCGAGATATTTTTGCTGACCTCTGCCACGGGGATATGGATTGTAACCAAACCCACACGCAGACGGTCGCTGCACATAATCATCATCGGCTCACCCTCCAAGTGCGCTGCCATAAACTCGGTGTGACCTGTGAATTGGAACGCCTCGCTCTGAGCCATCTCCTTATCAATCGGAGCTGTGACCATAGCGTCAATGGCGCCCTCCTTCAAATCGGCAACCGCAGCCTCCAAAGCCTGCACTGCCGCCTTGCCACCCTCTGCAGAGGGAGTACCGGGCTGGGGCTCCACGTCGCCCGTATCGACAAGATTCACCTTGCCACGGCGAGCATCTTCGGCAGAAGCCACCACATTAAACTGCACTCCGTAATCCTCCTTATCGAGCATCGCCATATAAGCGTCGGCTGCCCTCTGCGAGCCGTAGATTACGGGGGTAAAAAGCTCCGTTATACGCTGGTCGGCGAAGGTGCGGAGTATCACCTCCCAACCCACTCCGTTGGTGTCGCCTTGCGTAATTCCTATCTTGAGTCTATTATCTGACATAATTATCAATCTTTTCAATCAGCAAATATACTAATAATTTTCAATTATTAACTTCTTATGACAATTTTGATAGCCTCAGCATAAAAAAAACGGCCCATTTGAGCCGTTTTTGGTTATTTTGATTCTTTTTGCTGTCGTTTTCAGCCTCTTATGCGTCGTCTAAACTCCGCACATACGATACCCGTAGCCATAGCCACATTGAGCGACTCGGAGCCCTGACGCTCTGCGGGATATGTCGGAATAAGCAGTTTATGCGTAAACGTTGCGGCGCACTCGTCGCTAACACCCTTGCCCTCGTTGCCCATCACAATCACACCCTTAGCACCCAACTCAGCATCGTAGATATTATCACCATCAAGCATCGTACCATAGACCGCAACACCACTCTCAGCCGTGCGCCTCAAGAACTCTGCGAGGGGCAAATAGTGTACTCTAACACGCAGTATAGCGCCCATTGTTGCCTGTACGACCTT